>CAJPLH010000010.1 GCA_905371275.1 Prevotellaceae bacterium | reverse complement strand
GGGAGGTGTTGCAAAACTTGTTTTTGCAGCATCTCCTTTTTCTGTTTGATAAACCCAATAGGCTGCAGACAATGCTCAGAACAATTTGAAACATGGGTATAATATATTGAAGTGGCTTTCGCCGTGAAAATAGAATATGTTCAGGAACTAACGGCCGATTTGAGATTATCGATGCGCCCCTATATGTATATGGGTAGATATAGCCCCAAAGAGGGAAAAAATCGCAGAAAAGTGACATACCAATCTTAATTGCCTCACATTTTGGCAACTCTACATACCATTTTCAAGAAATAATAGAGTTTTGTGCAACGTAGACTCACACGCTCTCGCACAATAGATGCCCCTCCTCCCCTCACTGCGTGCAAGCAAGTAGACGTTTTCATACGCAACACACAGAGACGAGGCACTACGCCTCACACACGCGTGTACGCGCGCGCCTTCCAACAGCAATGTTGTTTTTTTGCTGTCACAAGTGTCACACCACAAAAAGAGACGAGGGGAAAAGGAGGAACAAAAACCCGAGAAATACAGGTAAAAAACAGACGCTTCTCACCGTGCTTTGTTCTGTGTTAGGCTCGCTAAAAAACCTTATTTGTTAAAACACATTCAAATATACACCACAACAACCTGAATCACAACACATTACAAAGCCTTGTGTGACACTTGTGACAGCAAAAAGACGAAAACTCCTGTAATGCGTGTGTACACGTGCGCGCGAGCAAGAGGAATATAGGTCTTTTCACACTTCAAACTCTCAGTGCTCAAATTACGATTCATCGAAAGTATTTTTTCGGTTATCGAATGTTTGTGGAAAAGTAACACGATGTTTATAAGAAAACGACACGTTGTTTTATAGAAAACGACACGTTGTTTTTCCTAAAACCACACGTCGTTTTATAGAAAACCACACGTCGATTGAGGAAAAACAAGCCATCCGACAAACCAGCGGTAACGAAGATTGGAAAATTCAAGACCATAGGCCTATGGCAAAAAGTCAACGAGGAGGTACACACAAAGAATACCGAAGAATAACAGATAGGTGGCCTTTTTTGAAAAACTTTGGTAGACGACAAGAAGCCTTCGCACCAAAATGCAGAATAAAGGCTAAGATTTAACCTAATACACGCCACTTTGACACACAGCGTCACAACTATGGTGTAATTTTGCAGCATTAAACGAAACGAACCAACAAAAAGATATTGCATTATGAACACAACAACGATTGCTGCAACTCCCTCTGTTCAAACGAAGAAGGATGTCGAATTCACCTTTGACTTCGACAAGGTGCTCAAGTTCTCTCCATCTAGTTGGCTTGCAAAACATAAAATGTGCATCCTGTTGTCTCAATGGATGAGCAATTTTTTCCTCGTGAAAGTTACTCCTCGTCAGGCAGTGGCTTTGCTCAGCATGGAAATCATACTGATTTTACTCCTCATTCCTAACCACCTCCCTCCACTTGCCTACGTTATTTTGGGATTTTGCTCCGCAGATATCATTCGTCCGCTCTATTCACTTGCAAAAGAAATTTCTCGCGAATAGTTTGACCTATTTTCTTGGTAGACCGCGCAAGAAGTCGTATTTTTGCATTTATAATTCAGTTTCAACCCAAATGGGGCGCTAGAACCGAAACACCCTCTTAAAAACTTCTGTATCATTCAGGAGTCATTTGAAACCACAAAACGACACTTCAAAACAGCAAAAATATATCAATGAATTTCGTAGACGAACTGAAATGGCGTGGCATGCTCCACCAAATGATGCCAGGCACCGAAGAACTATTTGACAAAGCAATGGTGACGGCTTATGTGGGCATTGACCCTACTGCCGACTCACTTCACATTGGTCACCTCTGTGGCGTGATGATGCTCCGCCATCTCCAGCAAGCTGGACACAAACCGCTTGCGCTCGTGGGAGGTGCTACGGGGATGATTGGCGACCCTTCGGGCAAAAGTGCTGAGCGCAATTTGCTGAACGAAGAAACGCTGCGCCACAACGTGGCTTGCATCAAGGAACAATTGTCTCGCTTCCTCGACTTTGAAAGCGATGCTCCCAATGCTGCCGAGTTGGTGAACAACTACGAATGGATGAAAAACTATAGTTTCCTCGATTTTGCACGCGAAATTGGTAAGTGCATCACGGTGAACTATATGATGGCGAAAGACAGTGTGAAGCGACGTCTGAATGGCGAATTTGCTGAAGGTATGTCGTTCACGGAATTTACTTACCAATTGCTCCAAGGCTACGATTTCTTGCATCTTTATCAAGAAAAGAATTGTAAACTCCAAATGGGAGGTAGCGACCAATGGGGAAACATCACCACCGGTACGGAATTGATTCGTCGCAAACTGGGTGCTGACAACGAAGCCTTTGCGCTGACTTGTCCGCTCATCACCAAGGCAGACGGCAAAAAGTTTGGTAAGACGGAACAAGGCAACATTTGGCTCGATCGCAACCGCACGACCCCTTATGCTTTCTACCAATTCTGGCTCAATGTGGGTGACGAAGAAGCTGAACGCTACATCAAGATTTTCACCGATTTGTCGAAAGAGGTGATTGACGCGCTCATTGAAGAACATCGTCAAAACCCAGGTTTGCGCACATTGCAAAAACGTCTCGGACAAGAGGTGACGATTTTGGTGCATGGTCAGCAGGATTACGAAATGGCAGTAGAAGCTACCAACATTCTGTTTGGAAAGGCTACCAAAGAAAACTTGCTGAAACTGGACGAAGCTACTTTGCTCGCGGTCTTCGATGGTGTGCAAAAGTTTGAAGTGAGTCGCGACCAAGTGGTGGGGGCTAAAGCAGTTGATCTTTTGGCAGAAACGACCAAGGCTTTCCCATCAAAGGGCGAAATGCGCAAACTCACGCAAGGTGGGGGTGTGAGCATCAACAAGGAAAAACTGGAAGCTTTCGATCGCGAACTCACAGAAGATGATTTGCTCGATGGCAAATACCTCTTGGCGCAAAAAGGCAAGAAGAACTATTACCTTATCATCGCAAAATAAGGTGCGTACATCAGTGCTTTATGACAGATTTATGCTTAAACCCCAATCGGTCATTAGACCGTTATAGTACGACCGATTTGGGTAAAAAAACAGAAAAACGGGAGTCACAGATTGTGACTTCCGTTTTTTTTGATGCTTTTTTATGGAAAATAGGGCAAAAGTCCGAATTTATTTGTTACTTTTGCTCAGATATTGACACTAACTTGCCTGTATTGCGCTTGTTTTGTCGAAAAGTCTCTGAACATGAACGATTTGAGAGTCATCATCAGCGGTGGAGGCACTGGAGGACACATCTTTCCAGCCATCGCCATTGCCAACGAAATAAAAACATTGCACCCCGAAGCCGAAATTCTCTTTGTGGGTGCAGAAGGTCGTATGGAAATGCAGCGCGTTCCTGCGGCTGGTTATCGCATTGTTGGACTTCCTGTGGCGGGTTTCGACCGCAAACGACTTTGGCGCAATTTTGGCGTTCTTCTCAAACTCTGGCGTTCGCAACGCAAAGCGAAACAAGTGATCAAAGAGTTTAAGCCGATGGTTGCTGTCGGTGTGGGAGGATATGCCAGCGGTCCCACGCTCAATATGTGTGGTAAGATGGGCATCCCCACCCTTCTTCAAGAACAGAACTCCTATGCAGGTGTCACGAACAAACTACTTGCAAAACGCGCCAAAAAGATTTGCGTAGCTTATGAAGGTATGGAACGATTTTTCCCACAAGAACGCATTGTGCTAACGGGAAATCCAGTTCGTCAAAACCTCTTGCACCACAACCTTAGTGCTGCTGAAGCGCGCACTCAATTGGGATTGCGTCCTGATTTAAAAACAATCCTCATCATTGGCGGAAGTCTTGGTGCGCGCACACTCAACGAGAGTGTGTTGAACCACTTAGCGTGGTTGAATCAACAAGACGATGTGCAAATTTTGTGGCAAACGGGCAAGTTTTACAGCGAGAATATCCAACAACGCTTGGCGCAAACCGCTTGCCCTGCTCACCTGCACGTCACCGAGTTTGTAAGCGATATGAGTGCAGCTTATGCCGCTGCCGATTTGGTGGTGAGCCGTGCTGGAGCTTCCAGCATCAGCGAGATCTGTTTGTTGGGAAAACCCTCCATTCTCGTTCCCTCACCCAATGTGGCAGAAGATCATCAGACACACAATGCACTTGCGCTTGTCAACAAAAATGCAGCGCGCTATGTCACCGATGCTGATGCTCCCACAACGTTGCTCGAAGATGCTGTAAACACAGTGCGCAATGGGGAATTGCTCCAACAACTTGCGGAAAATGCGCTGAAATTGGCAAAACCCAATGCGGCTCACGACATTGCGGAATTTGCTATTGCGCTTGCTCAAGGACACTCATAAACTTCAATAACGTTCAAAATCTTAGCAACGTTCATAAACAACACGGAGTCCGTCTTTAAACATCATCTTGAGAAGATAGTTTCAACAACCGAGATGATTCGAGAAAAAGAAATGATTCGAGGAGAAATCTTCATTAAGGAAGAAAGAACCGCTCCGAGGAGATAATTCTTCAAGAAGAAAGACTCCTAAGGAAGGAAGAAAACTCCAAGAAGGAAGAAATCAGCTCCAACAACTTCAAATTTATAAATTAGATATCCTCATCACGATATGAATTTCAATGCTGTCTATTTCTTAGGTGCCGGTGGCATCGGTATGAGTGCACTCGAACGATATTTTCGACAACAAGGACTTTTTGTAGCCGGATACGATCGCACACCTTCTACCCTCACTCAGGCACTTCAAGAAGAAGGCATCGACATTCATTTTGAAGATAATCCAGAACTCATTCCCGCAGAGTGCCGAAATCCTCAACAAACATTGGTGGTTTACACGCCAGCTATACCTGCAGATCATCAAGAAATGGCGTGGTTTCGCGAAAATGGTTTTGAACTCCACAAACGCGCACAAGTGCTCGGCACACTCACCCAGTCGATGAAGGGACTTTGTGTCGCAGGTACACACGGCAAAACTTCCACTTCGGCAATGACCGCTCACTTGTTGCACCAAAGTCAGGTGGGTTGTAATGCTTTTCTGGGAGGAATCACCAAAAATTACGGCACCAACTACCTACTTTCTCCCACGAGCGAATACGTGGTAATTGAAGCCGACGAGTTCGACCGCTCGTTCCATCATCTGCGTCCCTTTGCCACGGTAATCACCTCTGCTGATGCCGACCACCTCGACATATATGGCACAGAAGAAGCTTATCTCGAGAGTTTTGCGCACTACACTTCGCTCATACAACCTGGTGGTGCTCTAGTCGTTCACCGCGGTTTGCGATTTGAAGAACGTTTGCAACCTGGTGTGCGCCGCTTCGACTACGGACGCACTGAAGGAGATTTCCACGCTGAGCATATCCGCATCGGTGGAGGTCGTATTGTTTTCGATTTGGTGTCTCCATTAGGCAACATCTCCAACATCGAATTGGGAGTTCCTGTGAGCATAAACATTGACAATGGTATTGCAGCTTGCGCACTTGCTCAACTGGCGGGTGTTACTGCTGAAGAAATTCGCACAGCAATGCTCACCTTTGGAGGAGTAGACCGTCGTTTCGATTTCAAAATCAAAAACGACCGCTGCGTCTTCCTCAGCGACTACGCACACCATCCTGCAGAAATCAAACAAAGCATCCTTTCGCTGCGAGAAGTGTTTGATGGTCGCAAAATTTCTGCGATTTTCCAACCTCACCTCTACACGCGCACACGCGATTTCTACACAGATTTTGCGGATGCACTTTCGTTACTCGATGAGGTGATACTCCTCGACATCTATCCCGCGCGCGAACTTCCCATCGAGGGCGTGACTTCTCAACTCATCTACGACCGTTTGCGTCCGGAAATGACCAAAAGAATGGCGCATCTTTCAGAACTACCTCAACTCGTGTCAGAAGGCGACTTCGATGTGTTGGTGGTCCTCGGTGCAGGTGATGCCGACACCTATTGTCCGCAACTCACTGACATTCTGCAAAACAAGTTACAGGCGTAGTGCAAAGCCGCAAACACAGAAATTCTTCAGAGACTCCTTGTGATTCCATCGTAATTCGCTCGTGAATTTCTATTATTCCTAGTGATTCTCCTGTAATTGTCAATGATTCGCACTCAAAGTTAGATTTTGTATTTCACGTTTTATGCAAACACTACTCAAACTTCTGCTTCTCATAGGCGTAACCGCCTATCTCATCTTTGCGTGTTTTGCATTCCTCACGCGCGAAGACACAATGCAGTGCAAAAATCTCAACATTTTGATTGCAGACAGTGCGCAAGCCACGCTCATCACAGCCAAAGATGTTGATTTGATGCTTCGCAAATCTCATCTCTATCCCATTGGAAAAGCGATGAAAGACATCGATTTGGCGCGTCTTCAACAGACGCTTCAAAAAGATCCCTTCATCCGCGAAGCCACCTGTGTCAAGACACCAGGCGAGAGAATCAACGTAATGGTTCAACAACGCTTACCCCTCTTGCGTATCATTGCTGACAATGGCGAAGACTACTACGTGGATAACAATGGTTTCCCTATGGAAGCAAGAGGATATGAAGCCGACCTTCCCGTCGTCACCGGCAATGTCACCAAAAATTTTGTCAAAAAGCATCTCGTTCCATTCGGTAAATTGCTCAGTCAAGACAAATATTGGAACAATCAGGTGATGCAAATCCAAGTGCAACCCAATCTCGAACTAGATTTAGCTCTCCGAGTGGGAAATGCCATTGTTCATCTCGGAGAAGCCAATAATTATGAGAAGAAGATGAACAACCTCCGCGCATTTTATGACAAAGTGTTGCCCAATGTTGGTTGGAATCGCTATCAGTCCATCTCCGTTGCTTATGAAAATCAAGTCATCGGCACGAAGCAAACGGAATAAGCAGACAGCAACTTCATCCCGATTGTCACTTTCCATTGAAATTCCCCCAACTGGTTTGATTTCTCCTTAGAAATTCCAGTTCACCACATATAAAACTCTTCCCCATCCGATAACAAGAAAAACTATCTTCCTATGTCACAAGACAGTTTCATTGCAGCCATCGTCCTAGGTTCATTTCAAACCACAGGCATCGTAGGTCAGAAGACCACAGACGGAAGCATCAAAGTGCTTTCCTACTATTCCACACTCTCCTCAGAATTCATCAACAAAGGTCGTGTCTTCAATTTGGAGAAAATGACCAACTGCTTGAGAAACATCAAAGAACATCTCGAGGAGCAAACCAAATGCAACATAGGGAAATTCTATGTATCGGTCAATTGTATGGGCACTCGCTCAGTCACCAACACCGTAACTATTCCTTTTAGTTCACGTGAAACCATCACCAACGAAGTGGTGAGTATGGTGTTAGAGCACAACCAAGCCACACGCAGCAACGACCACCTCTATCTCGAAGCCATCCCCTTGGAATATCGAGTAGGGTCGATGGTTACCAGCGAACCCGTGGGTATGCAAAGCGACAACATCCGCGCCGACTTCCTCAACATCTCTTGCAACAGCAGAGTCATCGAAGACATCGAAACCTGCTTCCGTCGCGCCAACATCAGCATTGCCAAACTCACCCTCTCCACGACCAATTTGGCAAACGTGATGCCCACCGAACAAGAGCGCAATTCAGGTTGCATCTTCGTCGATATGGGAAGCCAAACCACCACAGTAGCCGTCTATAAGAGCCGCCTCTTACGTCATTTAGCCGTCATTCCCCTTGGAAGCGACAACGTTACGCAAGACATCGTCAAGATATGCAACTGCGACGAAACGCGTGCTGAAGAATTGAAGCGCACCTATGGCTATCCCGATTTCCAAAATCTCGATGACAGTGAAGAATCACACATCATATTGGACGGAGGACGCAAATGCAGTCAGAGAGTGTTGGCAGAAATCATCGAAGCTCGCGTGGAGGAAATTGTGCAAAACGTGGAAGAGCAAGCCAAACGAGCCAACATCAGTTTCGACAAACTCGTCAATGGTGTCATCATCACTGGAGGAGCCGCACAAATGAGCAATATCAACAAATCCTTTGAACAACACTTCAAAGACCTCAGTGTGCGCATCGTCAATACACCACCCCGTTTGACCATCTTAGCAGACGACAATCGTTTCAACCAAAGTGGCACATACAATGTCGGATTAGCCCTCATCGAATTGGGAGAAATCAACTGCAACGGCGGCGAGCGCCCCAAACCAGAAGAAGTGACACTCTTCCCCGAAGATACTCACGCACCGCAAGAAGAAGAGGTAACTGTTTCAGAAGCCCCCAAAGAACCCGAGCTTCCTGCAGAAGAACCTACCGTGGAAGAACCCAAAGAAGCTCCCAAACCCAAAGGCAAAGGATGGTGGAAATCTCTCAAAGATTCTCTCTCCTCTCTCGTCTCAGAAGATTAATTGTCGTCATAGTCATTCTCTCCCAATATCCCCACACCTATGAGTGAGAACAACGAAAATTTCCAAGAAACACCCATCATCGACATGCTCCTCGACGATGAAACAATGGTGATCGAATCAGATAATTCCGATAACGAATCTGACAACGCGTCCGACAAGACTGACAACAGCGCAGCAGCGCAAGATGCACAAACGGAGTCGCAAAACGAGTCGCAGGCAGAAGCCCACATTGAGTATTCGGAAGAACCTCAACAACAAGAGCCCAACAACGATCTCATCGTTGATATGGGAAATCCCGCCACAACCCCCAGCATCATCAAAGTCATTGGTGTAGGTGGTGGCGGTGGTAATGCGGTCAACTATATGTACCGCACAGGCATCAAGGAAGTCAACTTCGCCGTGTGCAACACCGACTCCAAAGCCCTGCAAGACTCCCCCGTTCCCTACAAAGTGCAACTCGGCAAAGACGGTTTGGGCGCAGGCAACCGCCCCGAACGCGCACGCCAAGCCGCCAACGAAAGCATTGAGCAAATTCGCGATCTCCTCGATGCCAACACCAAAATGGTATTCATCACCGCTGGTATGGGAGGAGGCACCGGCACCGGTGCTGCACCTGTCATTGCTCACGAAGCCAAACAACGCGGCATCCTCACTGTCGGCATCGTCACCATCCCCTTCCAGTTTGAAGGCAACAAGAAAATCGACCAAGCCCTCGATGGAGTCGACGCCATTGCCAAAGAAGTCGACGCACTACTCGTCATCAACAACGAGTTGCTTCGCACCGTTTATCCCGATCTCACCTTCCGTTCTGCCTTTGAGAAAGCCGACACCACACTCTCCACAGCAGCACGCTCCATCGCAGAGATTATCACGATGCACGGCATCATCAACCTCGACTTCCAAGATGTTTGCACCGTGTTGCGCCAAGGTGGCATCGCCCTGATGAGCACCGGATATGGAGAAGGCGAAAACCGTGTCAGAGAAGCCATCGAAGACGCACTCAATTCACCACTCCTCAACAACCGCGACATCAAGAGTTCCACAAAAATCCTCCTCTCCATCTCCTTCAATGATCAACCCGACGAGAACAACCAACCTCAAGAGTTGATGATGGAAGAAATCAACGAGGTCGATAAATTTATGTCGGAATTCCGCAAAGATGTCGAAACAAAGTGGGGTATCTCCATCGACCGCAGCCTCGGCAAAAAAGTCAAAGTCACCATCCTTGCCACTGGTTTTGAAGTCAATGCCATTCCCGGTATGGAAGAACACATGGCGGCAAAAAATGCAGAAGAAGAGCAACGCAATGCCCAAGAAGAAAACGAACGCGCAGAGCGTCGCGGACAATACTATCAGTCCGACAACCCCAAAGGCATCCAACCTCGCTTCTACAAGATTTATCACTTCGAACCCGAAGATTTGGAAAACGAAGAACTCCTTTCTCTCGTCGAAGCCGTCCCCACGTGTCGTCGCACCAAGGAGCAAATCAACGAAATCAAGAGCAAAGCACAAGGCATGGAGATTCTCGACTACTAGTCTCCCCCTTTGTGGCTCGCCACTTGAGCAAAATCTTTGCGCCAAGGACACAAACTTTCTAGGCACCCAACCTAGCCACGCATGGTGTCTTCATCCACAAAACTCCCACCTCAATCACCAGGCTGAAAGCCATCTTTCTCTATGTCCGAACAAACCAACCCCTCATCACTCGAAATAGAAATGCCTCCTGCCCCAGCAGCACTAGCAGCCAACATCAAAGTCATTGGTGTGGGTGGTGGTGGCGGTAACGCCGTTGCCAATATGTATCGGGAAGGCATAGAAGGAGTACACTTCATCGTGTGCAACACCGACTCCAAGGCGCTCGAAGACTCCCCCATTGCACACCAAGTGCAACTCGGCCCTGGTTTGGGAGCAGGCGGACGTCCTGAAAAGGGGGAGGAACTCGCCGAACAACACGTCGACGAAATTGTCAGAGCCCTCGGCACCGACACCAACATGCTCTTCATCACCGCCGGCATGGGAGGTGGCACAGGCACTGGAGCTGCCCCCATCATAGCGCGAGAAGCCATGAAATTAGGCATCCTCACAGTGGGCATTGTCACCATCCCCTTCAAGTTCGAGATGCCCAAACAGATTGACAAAGCTCTCGACGGTGTGGCGCGCATCTCCAAAGAAGTCGACACCCTGTTGGTCATCAACAACCAGCGCCTGCTCGACATCTACCCCGACTTCTCCGTGCTCAACGCCTTCCGCAAAGCCGACCAAACCCTCACCAATGCCGTTCACTCCATCGTAGAAGTCATCAAAATGCGCGGTCGTCAAGGACTCTTCGGTATGAACCTCGACTTCCAAGACATCGACACCTGTTTGCGCGGTGGAGGAGCTGCCATTATGTCCGCAGGGCAAGGCACGGGAGAATTGCGTTTGCGCAATGCCATTCAGAGCGCACTCAACTCCCCCCTACTCAACGACAAAGAGGTCCAACACAGTCAGTCGCTTCGACTCGCCATCTTCAGTCCACCAGAAAGCACAGGCAATGCCATCATGATGGAAGAAATGAACGAGATTGACGACTTCATGAAGGGTTTCAGAACTAATCCCGACTTCAAATGCGGACTTGTCGAAGATCCACGCCTCACAGATGAGGTGAAAATCATCATCATCGCCTCTGGCTTCCACCAAAAGGGAAAAGTCGAAGAAGACACCCCACAAGCACGAGAAGAAGAGAAAAAGAATGCCGATCGCAGACAGCAATACTACGATCCCTCCAACGAACAATCGCGTCGACGCCCACGCATCTACATCTATTCCGATGAAGAACTCGACAACGAAGACCTCGCGCAGCAACTCGACAAACATTCACCGCTACAACGCACGGATGCCGATTTGAGTAGACTGCACGAACTTGGAGGAAGTCGCAAACCCATTGAAATTCTCTCCGAAGAAGGGGAAAACGCTCAAGCATAAACCCCAAATCAGTGCAAGTAGCACTATAACGGTCTACTCACCTGCGCTCAGCACATCATCCTCAAACACCTATTCAGCTATGCTTTTCGATCAAATCAGCACAGACATCATGGCCGCCATGAAGGCCAAAGACAAAGTGCGCACCCAAGCCCTGCGCAACATCAAAAAGTATTTCATCGAAGCCAAAACCGCTCCTGGCAACAATGGTGAACTCACCGACGAAGCCGCTATGAAGATATTGGCAAAACTCGCCAAACAAGGACGCGACACTGCGCAACTCTACACCGAACAAAATCGTCCAGACCTCGCAGAAGCTGAATTGGCAGAAGTGGCCGTCATCGACACCTATCTCCCCCAACCACTCACAGACGAGGAACTCACCGCCGCGCTCCGCGACATCATTGCAGAAGTAGGCGCCACCTCTCCCAAAGAAATGGGCAAAGTGATGGGCGTTGCCTCAGCTCGCTTAGCCGGTCGCGCCGATGGTCGCGCCATTAGCACCAAGGTCAAAGAACTTTTGGCATAATTCCTCTTGTAAGAGCCTATCCGAGTACTTCGCTCCATTTACAAAGGCTGTACCCCTCGTTCTTGTTGGGTGCAGCCTATGATTTTGTCTTGATGCGTTGCTACTATAGAAATTCGTAAAGAACCATTGTTGGCTCCAAACAGGTTACTAATTTACAAAGTCTTCGTATCTTTGCAGTGCTATAGCACAAAACGGATAACAAACACAGAACTAACAAAGACACCTCACAGAATAAATCAAAATGAAACGCTTACTTTATCTCCTACTTGTCCTACTCGCTCCAGCCTACGGACACGCACAAATGCTCTTCTCGGAAAATATGACGATGACCATCGACAGCACAAAAACACTGCAAGGCATCATCACCCCCTCTCTTAACTTCCAGACAGAGAAAGAAGACGTATTCACCTTCAGAAACTCCGCTAATTTTAACATTCTCATTAACAAAAACCGAGTAATCAATCTCATCAACAAGATTGAATTGTCCACCTATGGCAAAAACGTCACCCTTAGTGGCGGTTATGTTCACGCAGAATTCCGTTATCTACTCGATCGCGCATTTGAAGTCTATCCCTACGTAGAGTCACAATGGGCTGGTAGTAGAGGAATGACTTTGAAATACTCTTCGGGCTTGCAATCTCGCTATCGATTGGTGAATACCCCCTCCACACTGCTTTTCGCCACATTAGGTCTGTTCTACGAATACGAGAAGTGGGAAAACACATTCCAGGGTGTTAATGTAGCCCCCTACGTTGATAGTCGCCTCATCAAGAGTCACTTCTCACTAAGTTTCAAAAGCAAAATCGGTGATAACTGGGAACTCACCACATCGGCTATACACCAAGGCACGCCAAAGACTCTCTTCAAAGAAGCGCGATTTGGAGGAGCCGTAGATTTGAAATATCACATCACTCGCCACTTCGGCATTCGAGGCACATATCGCCTCATCTACGACACAGCACCTATCGTCAACATCCGCAAGGACTACAACGTGGTGGATGCTGGTTTAGATATTTCCTTCTAGCAACATCTGAGGTTCTTCCCCTACCCTCAGTATCACTCAGCACTCGTTCACTTTTCTCTCAGATTTCTCCCTCTTCATCATTGCCCCACGATTGTAAAGGCAACTGGGATAAAAAATTTCAGAGAAATGCTTGAGTAATTCAAGCATATGTATTCCCTTTTGCAGTCAGTTAGAAGTGCCGGAAAAGACTTTAGTCGCTTTGCTAGCACTATAAAATGAATTATTAACCAAATACGCAGGTTTGAGTGTTAAATCGCAAGGCGGATTTTGGTCAGAATTTCGAGTAAACTAGAAAGAAAATAATGCATTCTACGTGAGTTCAAAATCATTCGCCCAAGGAGTCTTGCACAAATTCTCGAACTTTTCCCGATTTTCTCGGACGAAATAAAAATTTTCTCGGACGAAAAAGAAATTTCGTCCGACTTAATTTGAAAAATGTCCCTTGAAATAGAACGAATGACGTGTTGTTTTTGGTAAAACAACACGTTGTTTCTTCTCAAACAAGCCGTCGATTTCTATAAACAAGCTCAGATTTCCAAAAAACACGCGAAATACCTGAAAAACATTCCCAAAATCTCTATTTTCAAACTCTCTGAGAATCGCATAATTCCCTGCAACTTTTTCTGAATTCGAATTTGGGCGTTAAATGGAGGGATAGGATTTGTAAAAAATCTACAATACAATAGCAGAGAGTACGGAAAGCTTATCTACTTCCGTCTCGTTTTTGACCTCCCTGCAGTCTTCTAAGACCAGCACATAGTCGTCTGTGTGATTGCTATCCATATTGATACTATTAGTTGATATATAGTTGCTAAAGAGCAAAAATAAGGACTAGAAGAGTACACTTCAAAGAACGATAATAAATAGGAAACAATAGGGATAAATAGGAAAACCAAGAATAGTTGGAAATTTATTCTTTGTCCTCAATTCTAATCAGTAACTTTGTAAGCTGAATAAAAGGTCATTGAAGATTGTAACCAACGTAGTAAACAGGAATATGGTTTGAGAATGGTTACAAGAAACATCTATCTTAGTACCAACAGCAATGAATAAGCAACAACTAGCCAATAGAATATGGGCATCTGCCAATAAGATGCGCTCCAAGATAGAAGCCAATGAATATAAAGACTATATTCTTGGTTTTATCTTCTACAAATTCCTTTCGGAACAAGAGATTAAGTTCTTTCTCAGTAAGGGACTTCCCAGAGAGATGTTTCAAGAAGTGCTGACCGAGGAACAAACGAAATACGTACAGCTCGCACAGCGCAATCTTGGCTACTTCATCCCTTACGAATATCTCTACTCCACGTGGTTGGAAGCGGGGCACGACTTTTCTGTCGCCAACGTCCGCGACGCTCTCTCTGCATTCAATCGACTGCTTATCCCTATCCCTGAACAGGCAGACGTACAAACGAAAGCGGATATTGAGAAAAAGCGCAAAGTCTTTGCAGACATTTTCGAAACACTCCATGGAGGTCTGAAACACTTAGGAGGTTCGGAGGGAGAACAAACGAGCGCTATACGCAATCTTCTCGCACTGATCAAAGATATTCCCATGGATGCTAAGCAAGACTATGACGTGCTGGGCTTCATCTACGAATTTCTCATCAGTCAGTTTGCAGCAAATGCTGGTAAAAAGGCAGGGGAATTCTATACACCACACGAAGTGTCGGTGCTCATGTCCGAAATCATAGCCTATCATCTCAGAGGGAAGAGCAACATCGATATTTATGACCCCACGAGTGGTTCGGGTTCGCTCTTGATCAACATTGGGCGTTCGATTGCTAAACACTTAGAAGGGGAAAGCACCATCAAGTTTTATGCGCAGGAACTGAAAAAGAACACTTTCAACCTCACACGTATGAATCTTGTGATGCGTGGCATCACCCCCGACAACATCGTGGTGCGCAACGGCGACACCTTGAAGAGCGACTGGCCCTACTTTGAGGATGGCGATCCCGAAGGCACTTACGAGCATCTCCTCGTAGACGCTGTGGTGAGCAATCCGCCCTACTCTCAGAGCTGGGAACCGCCTCGTCAAGGCAAGACGGGCATTCAAATCAAGATAGACCCACGCTTTGAATATGGCATCGCCCCCAAGAGTAAGGCGGACTATGCTTTCTTGCTTCACGATCTCTATCACCTCAAGAACGATGGGGTCATGGCCATTGTCTTGCCCCATGGTGTGCTTTTCCGTGGAGCATCGGGCGACGGTTCGGAAGGCTCCATCCGCGAACAGCTCATTGAAAACAATCACATTGACACCATCATCGGACTGCCTGCCGACATCTTCTTCGGCACTGGCATCCCTACGATTGTCATCATCCTACGCAAAGACCGCCAAGAGAATAACGTCCTTTTCATAGACGCCTCACGCGGATTCACCAAAGAGGGCAAGAAGAACAAACTGCGTGCTTCAGACATTCGCCGCATCGTAGACACCCATATCCAGCGTTGCGACGTCGATGGCTTCGCACGTGTGGTGGCTAAGGAGGAAATCAGACAAAATGGTTACAATCTCAACATCCCACGCTACATCAATGCTGCGGAAGCTCCTGAATCGTGGGACATGCACTCCATCTTGTTTGGCGGTGTGCCTCGCACAGAACTCCTGCGCTTTGCTCCCTACTTTGAAGCACTGCCGGGACTAGAAACTACCCTCTTTGCGCAGACCGACACTCCCCACACGCAGTTGCAGGTGGAAGACTTGGAAGCCACCATCAGCACACATCCTGCTGTGCTGAACTTTCATCAAAGCTACCAAGCAGCCTTTGCCAAATTTCACAGTTTCCTCAAGCACGAACTTATCGAGCAGATGGAGACCATCAGCATCGCCAAAGAAGAAGAAAGCATCACAGCGCACATTTTCGAGAGTCTTGCCCATGTGCCTTTGGTAGACCGCTACGAAGCTTATCAGCTCTTTGCCGACCAGTGGACGAGCATTGCGCAAGGACTCGAAGTCATCCAGAGCGAAGGCTTTGGGGCAACTCGTGTGGTAGACCCTAAGATGGAGTTGAAGAAGAACAATGCTGGAGAGGAATATGAAGTGCAAAATGGCTGGGAAGGGCGCGTGCTTTCTTTCGACCTCGTGCAAGCCAACCACCTTACCGCTGAGGTGCAGACCATCGAGGCGCAGGAGCAAAGGCTTGCAGAAGCCACACATGAAGTAGAAACCACCTTCGATGCGCTGGACGAAGAAGAGCGCAACGAAGTGTCCTCCGAAGAGGGGGCAATGCAAATCAAAGAAGTAGAGCGTCGTTTGGGCGAACTCCTCACCGAAGTGGAAACAGACGAAGTGCTGGCACTTGAAGACTATTTGCTCTGCTCGGGCAAAAAGGAGAAAATGACGTATATCGCTGCTCATCCTGAAGTGGACTGGCAGGCTATGGACACGGCCAAGGACGGCACTTATGCCGTCAAGGCGGTGAAGGCGCGCATTGACACTTTGCGCAGGGCTTACCCCTTTGAGGAGGAGACCACCGAGGCACAACTCATCCGCATCACCCTACTTTCGGCAGAAATCAAACAGTTGGCAGCTGACATCAAGAGCAATAAGGCACAACTCATAGAGCGCACCAAGGAGGTTATTGAGCAGCAACTTTCAGACGAAGATATCCTAGCCTTGCTCTCTGCGCAATGGATAGATTCGCTCTACCACAAACTTGGGGAACTCCCACAGCGTGTGATCAGCGACTTGGTGCAACAGCTCAAAGACTTGGTGGCAAAATATGATACCACTCTTATGGACGTGGAGCACGACATCCAAGAAGCCTCGGCTTCGCTTGCCACGATGATCGACGAACTCACCGGTTCTGCTCACGACCTCGAAGCTCTCGCTGAATTCAAGAAACTCTTGCTCAACGCTTAACCCTACGAATGACAATGAAAAAAAAGAAACCAGAAATCAGATTCAATGGATTTGAAGGGGAGTGGGTGACAACTACGTTGGGAGATATTGCAGTTAGAGTTGTATCTAAGAATGAAGACAACAGTATTACACTACCTCTAACAATATCTGCTCAGTATGGTCTTATTTCTCAAACTGAATTCTTCAATAGCCGTATTGCAGCAAAGGATGTTCGAGGGTATTACGTGATAAAGAAAGGAGAGTTTGCATACAATCGAAGTACTTCAGACTTTAGTCCATTCGGAGCTGTTAAAAGGCTTGATGGATATGAAGCTGGGGTATTGTCAACTTTGTATATTGTTTTTCGACTCTCATCTGAACAAATACAGTCCAATTATTTAGTTAACTATTTCTCTACGAGTAATTGGTATCAGCATATTACAGAGAGCGCAGCGGAGGGAGCTAGAAATCATGGATTGTTGAATATCACGGCTGAAGACTTTTTTAAAACTCCGATTAAGGCTCCCATAAGAACGGAAGAACAAGAAAAAATAGCATCTTTCCTCACGACCTTAGACAAGCTCATAGCGAAGCTCGAAGCAAAACTCGATAAGCTCCGCAAGCTCAAGCAAGCACTCCTCGAGAAAATGTTTGTAAATGTTAATAGGGGGGGGTATGAGACACCAGAAATAAGATTCAAAGGCTATACAGATAAGTGGGAAGTCAAGGAGCTGAGAGAGGTGGCAAAGCTTAGAAGAGGGTTAACATACTCTCCTGATGATATTTGTAACGATAGAAAAGGGATTAGAGTCTTGAGGTCCTCAAATATTTCAGAGGATATTTTCTTATTATCAGAAGATGATGTGTTCGTCAAACAATCTGCTGTAAATATCCCTTATATACACAACTATGATATACTAATAACTGCCGCAAATGGTTCTTCTCGACTAGTGGGAAAACATTGTATTGTAGCAGACATACAATCTAATAGTTGTGTGCCAGGAGGCTTTATGCTTTGTGCTTCAACTGATTCTCCGTTCTTTCTACAGGCATCGATGAGTTCCTCTTGGTATCAGACCTTTATCGCGACTTATACATTAGGGGGAAATGGTACTATCGGAAATCTTAGTAAGACAGCTTTAGAAAAACAGAGATTTCAGCTCCCCTCCCTCTCCGAGCAAGAGCAGATAGGAAAATGCTTTACGCAAATAGATACTCACTTTAGCAAGACTTCCACCAAGCTCACGAAGCTCCGCAATATAAAGCAGAGCTTGTTGCAGAAGATGTTTGCATAGTAAATAAAAGAAAGTACGCAAGATGAATACATTTGAGAACGAAGACAAGTTTGAAGAAGCCGTTATCAGAGAACTTCAGCGCAATGGATGGTCGGAACAAGTGATCAAGTATCCCACGGAGGAGGACTTGATGCAGAATTGGGCGAACATTCTCTTTCACAACAATAGCGGTAAGGACAGACTCAACGATCAGCCACTGACCGCTGGAGAGATGCGCCAAATCATAGAGCAAATAGAAGACTTGAAGTCGCCCGTAGCGCTCAATGGATTCATCAATGGACGCACCATTAGCATCACACGAGACAATCCCAATGACCCCGAACACTTAGGGAAAGAGGTGAGTCTATCTATTTACAACCGCCTAGAAATAGCAGGTGGAAAGAGTCACTACCAAATCGCACAACAGCCGAAGTTTGAGCGAGGGAAACGCATCCTTCCCGACCGACGTGGCGACTTGCTGCTCCTCATCAACGGGATGCCTCTCATCCACATAGAGCTGAAGAGTAGCAAGGTGCCAGCGATGCAGGCTGCCAACCAAATAGAGAAATATAGCCATGAGGGCATCTTCACGCGGATGTTCTCCTTGGTGCAAATCTTCGTGGCTATGAATCCCGAAGAG
The DNA here is from genome assembly GCA_905371275.1 of Prevotellaceae bacterium. Classification (GTDB taxonomy): domain Bacteria; phylum Bacteroidota; class Bacteroidia; order Bacteroidales; family Bacteroidaceae; genus Alloprevotella. The sequence goes on along the minus strand of CAJPLH010000010.1, from coordinate 4,396 downwards.
ATGCTCTACTTTGCCAATCCTGGCATGTCGGGACGTTTCAATAGAGATTACTATTTCCACTGGGCAGACTTCAACAACGAGCCCATGAATGACTGGAAAGAGATTTGTTCCGCCTTCCTCTCTATCCCTAAGGCGCATCAGCTCATTGGCTTCTACACCATTGCCGACAAAAGTGATGGGGTGCTGAAAGTGCTGCGTAGCTATCAGTATTATGCTGCCAATGCCATCAGCACGCGTGTGGCTCAAAACGACTGGAATGCACGAGAACAAAAAGGGGGCTACATCTGGCACACGACGGGGTCGGGCAAGACGATGACGAGCTTCAAGGCTGCTCAACTCATTGCGGCATCGGGCGATGCGGACAAGGTGGTGTTTCTGGTGGACCGCATTGAACTCGGTAGTCAGAGTTTGCAAAACTATCGCAGCTTTGCTGGCGACAGTGAGGAGGTGCAAGACACCGACGACACTGGCATCCTGGTGAAGAAACTCAAAGATGAGGGCGCAGGAAGCACACTCATTGTGACCTCTATTCAGAAGATGAGCCGTGTGAATGCAGAAGACCTAGCGGAGCGAGCCAAAGAACTCGAACAGATACAGCGCAAGCACATAGTGTTCATTGTAGACGAATGCCACCGCAGCACCTTTGGCGATATGCTCATCACCATAAAAGCGACCTTCCTTCGTGCACTCTTCTTTGGCTTTACAGGGACACCTATCAAGGATGAGAACCAGAAAAACATGAACACCACGCAAACCGTCTTTGGCGAATCGTTGCACCAATATCTATTGGCAGATGGCATCAAAGATGGGAATGTGCTGGGCTTCGAACCGAAGGCGATAGAGACCTACAAGGCGAAAGACCTGCGCCGCGCCGTGGCACTAGAACAAGCCAAAGCGCGTAGCGAACAAGAAGCGCTATCGGACGATGATAAGAAAAAGATTTATCTCAAATACATGCAGGGCAACACTGTGCCTATGGCTGGCTATGTGAGGGAAGATGGAAAGTATGTGAAAGGCATAGAGGACTTTCTGCCCGAAAGCCAATATAGCAACAAGAAGCATCATCTTGCCGTGGTGAACGACATCAAGGAGAATTGGAATATGCTGAGCCAGTGCGGTAAGTTTCATGCCATCCTTGCCACACGGAGCATTCCCGAGGCAATAGCCTACTATCGTTTGTTCCGAAAAGAATGTCCAGAACTCAAAGTTACCGCGCTCTTCGACCCTAGCATCGACAATGTGGAGGGAGTGACCATCAAAGAAGATGGCTTGGTGGAGATACTCGAAGGGTATAAAGCACTCTTCGGAGTGAACTACACGTTGCCCACCTATGCACAATATAAGGTAGACGTATCGCTCCGACTTGCCCACAAAGAGCCCTATCGCAACCTCAAGCCTGAGGCACAGCTGGACCTCCTTATTGTGGTCAATCAGATGCTCACGGGTTTCGACTCGAAGTGGATCAACACGCTCTATATGGATAAAATGATGGAGTATGAAAACATCATCCAAGCCTTCAGCCGCACCAATCGTCTCTTCGGTCCCGACAAACCCTTTGGGGTCATCCGTTACTATCGTCGTCCGCACACCATGCGACGCAACATAGACCGCGCAGTAGAGGTGTACTCTGATGGTAAGCCTGTGAAACTCTTTGCCGACCCTCTCGTGCATAACCTCAAGTGCATCAACCAACTCTTCACCGAGATTCAATATCTTTTTAAGCAAGCGGACATCACGAACTTTGCCAAGTTGCCCGACAACGAAGCAGAGCGAGCTCGCTTTGCCCAACTCTTTAGTAAACTGAATAAGTATCTCGAAGCAGCACGCATACAGTCCTTCCGCTGGAGCAAACTCAGTTATAAACTCAAAGACGAAGACGGTAAGACGACGCAGATTGTGGTGCTACTCGATGAACAGACCTACCTCACGCTCGTACAACGTTACAAAGAACTGCTAAATGGTGGTGGAGGTGGCACGGAGCCTTCATCATCTAATATTCCCTATGACATAGACCCTTATATCACCGAAATAGATACAGCGATGATTGATGCCGACTATCTCAACAGTCGCTTTGAGAAGTATCTCCGCACTTTGCATAACGGAACTGCCACTGCTGAGGAACGTGCGTCTGTGTTTGAAGAACTGCACCGCTCTTTTGCCTCCCTATCACAAGATGAGCAACGCTATGCCGAAATCTTCTTGCACGAGGTGGAACAAGGGACTGCGAGTTTGGAACAAGGAAAGACTTTCAAAGATTACATCGTAGACTATCAAAGCAGAGCTCAGAATGACAGCATTCACGAGGTGGCACAACACTTTGGACTTGACGAAAGTCTGCTTCGTGAGATGGTCAATCTGCACCTTACACTAGGGAATATCAATGAGTACAATCGTTTTGACAAGTTGGTAGCTTCTGTTGATTTAGAAAAGGCTAAGCGCTTTTTTGAACAAGAAACAGGAACCGAGATGAATAACTTCGAAGTCAATCTTGAGCTAGATGGGTATCTTCGCAAATTCCTCGTGGAGGGCTAGCTAGGAGTTAGTTGTTAGCTGAGCTCTTCGTTCTGTTTAAACTTCACGTTAAAATGACTCTGTCTGTTTTCGCTTGCCCAGTCCTGTGTGCGCTTAACTTCCGCCATCACGTAAAAATCTCGCCATGAGGAACGGTATTCTCATATTTTATTGCTACTTTTGCCCTGCTACGTAGAATGATGTTTGACGACATAAACTTAGTGATAAGTCTACGAACAGCAAAATTCTGAGGAACTTATTGTTCCTCAGAAACTTATTTATCATGTAAACAGCAATTTTTCAATATAGTTGCGGAATTAAGGAACACAATGAAATCTATAAATCTAAAAAACTTAGTGGGTTCATATCAGAACCTAAATATGGAAATATTATCTTCATATCTTGAGTTCTATGGAATTGAATTAGCAGAAAAAGGGAAAAACAGTGGATTGAAAAAAGATGAACTAGAATGCATGGCATCATTTCTTGAACTATTTAGAACAAGAGAAGATTCTGCATCCTTGTTGGATAATTTTTTTGTCGGTTATAAGATACCACAAATAGGAAAAGAATTTGATTTATTACGATTCAACAAAGCTAATGTTGTCAATATAGAATTAAAATCTAAAGCCAGTGAAGATAAAATTCTGAAGCAACTCAAAAGGAATCGTTATTATCTACAGTTTTTATCCAAAGAAATCCGTCTAATTACATATGTTCAGGAAACCAATAACCTTTATGTGCTGGATGAGGATCACCTTGCTCAACTTTCCATTGATGACTTATACAAAGAATTGATTAAGGATAGTTATGAACTTGGTGATATTAATAGACTATTCAACCCTGGTAACTATTTAATCTCTCCTTTCAATTCTACAAAGAGATTTATGACAGAGGAATATTTTCTGACAGAGCACCAGGAGGATATACGAACTAATATAATGAGACTTGCTGAGACTTCTACAACAGAATTTGTGGCTATCACAGGAGCAGCTGGTACAGGGAAAACATTATTGACATACGATATTACCAAAGAATTGAAAAATAAAGGCAAACGAGTTCTCGTTGTCCATTGTGCAAATTTGAATTATGGTCAAAGGATTCTAAAACAAGAATTTGGTTGGGATATTTGTATGGCAAGAGATATTAAGAGTAAAGATTTTACAGAATATGATATAATAATCGTGGATGAAGCGCAAAGGATTTATCCATATCAATTTATAAAAATAACAGATAACGCGAAGCTGAATAAAATGAAATGTATTTTTTCGTTTGACGAAAAGCAATATTTGAGTTATCAAGAGAAGTCGAGAGGGATAGTTGAAAAGATCAATAAAATTACGGGTCATTCAAATTATAAACTGACAGACAAAATAAGAACCAATAAAGAAATCGCTTCTTTTATCAAGCCTTTGTTTGACAAGAATGAAAATATAAGCAACTTTAGAAGTACTAACATAGACTTGTGTTATTGCTCCCAAGAAAAAGAAGTAATATTGTTGGCAAATCATTTACAACAAAGAGGATGGAGGATACCCAATTACACACCTGGAGTATATTCTACTTTCAATTATGAAGGATATGGAACTGACAATGAGGAAAGTGCACATGCCGTAATAGGGCAAGAGTTTGATAAAGTTGTCGCCATCATAGATAGCTCATTCCGCTATGATGAGAATGGCAAGTTAATAGCAAATAATGAGTATTACTCGCAACAGCAGATGCTGTACCAAATATTGACGAGAACAAGACAAAAATTGTATGTCATCGTTCTTAAAAATGAGCCGATGTTTAAAAGATGTCTTGAGATATTGAGAAGATAGAGAAGAAGGCGCATTCTTGGCTATGGCAAGCAGCCAAAGAGCCAACTTCTGCGCAAAATAGA
>CAJPLH010000009.1 GCA_905371275.1 Prevotellaceae bacterium | reverse complement strand
CTGGACTCCGAGAAATTATTGGTGGTGCTGGAATCCTCTTTCCACAAGGTGATGCAAAATCATTTGCTCATCAGATAATAACACTAGATAAAAACCCAGAACTACAACAACAAACCATTTCAAAGGGGCTTCAACGCGCCAGGCTATATGATATATCCACCATGGTACAGAAGTATTATGACATATACCATCGTCTTTAGGTGAGCATTTCAAGAAAAAGACAATCTCAGAAACAAAATATACAATCTACATTTTATCAAACTACATTTTTCAAAACACTAATGATGACTATCAAAAAACAGATCTTCTCGCTATTCATTGCAGCGATGGCTGCTTTGTGCAGCAGTTCAACAGCCGTAGCCGCTACAATTCCCTCTTGGGCTAAGAACGGTGTATCCAGTCTCAACAAGAAACGCTCTAACGAAACTTATCGTTTCGTAAATGTGAGCGAAACAGGAGCAGACATCAACCTTCTGCAACGTCAACGCATTGAACCCGTCATTGCGGAATTGGCTAAAACCTATCAACTCTCCGCTCAAGACGTGAAAGTCGATACCATCGGCTACAAAGGTGGTACTGCTGAAACAATGGCATATCGTCTCACTTTTGCAGGAGAACAACCCACCATCTTTGTGGCTAAACCCATTGATCAATACACCGATTTCAACTTCGCAGACGACAATGAGGCTCACCACACTTACTATCAACTCTATGCGGTATCAGAGAAGAACGTGCTACCTGATTATGATGATTTGACCGTGAGCCAATACTATCCCAAATCTATGGGACTCACCTCTCTTATTCCTGGTCTTGGACAAATACAGAAGGGACAAACCATTAGAGGTGGCATGATTATGGGTGGTGAAGCACTGTTGCTTGCTAGCGCTGTTGTCTTCGACATCAAAGCAAATAGTTTCATCGACGATACGAAAGCTGCAACTGGTGTAAAGCGTAATGCATGGGCAAGTAAAACAGACGGTTGGCGAAAGATGCGCAACCTTAGCCTCTGTCTTGCAGGTGGACTCTATATTGCTAACATTATTGATGCAGCATTCTTCCCTGGAGCATCTCACGTAACAGTGAACTCTAGCAAGAAGTTTGCTCCCAAAATGGCATTTTCACCTATGATTTCCAATGAAGGCACTGGACTTTCATTCGTGATGCAATTCTAATTTAGCTATATCTCTTCTCATATTTATCACATTTGCTTTTTCACTATTGTTGCTATATAAAGATTACTCAATAACATTATAGCCATCAACGGTGGTGGTATGAGCAAATGTGGTAAATCTATTTTATCATCCAGTAGTTTGACCAGTAGAAAAACAAAAATCATTCGCATTTCGACTGTTCCCATTTCACTCAATGTTTTTTGCAAAGGGCTTCTTGAAGAACTTTCAAACTACTATGAAATAGTGGCAGTGTCCTCTCCAGGTACAGACTTGGAGAAAGTAGAAATGCGTGAAAAAGTGCGCACCATTGCCGTGCCAATGCGGCGCCACATTTATCCTCTCCACGATTTAATCTCACTCTGGCAACTCTTCTGGCTTTTCCGCAGGGAAAAACCCGACATGGTGCACAGCATCACGCCAAAAGCAGGACTACTCTCGATGATAGCTGCAAAGTTGGCTGGTGTTCCCATCAGATTACACACTTTCACAGGTCTCATCTGGCCCACTGCACGCGGTTTAAAGCGCAAAATCCTTGTAGCAACAGACAAATTGCTCTGCGCTTGTGCCACTCATCTCAACCCCGAGGGACAAGGTGTTGCCAATGATCTGCAAGCACACATCACACACAAGCCATTGACGGTATTGGGACACGGCAATGTGCGCGGCATTGACTTTGACTACTACAAATCAACACCTGACATTGAGCTAGCAGCGCAACAAAGCAGAGTAGATTTGGGGATTCCTTCTGATGCTTTTGTCTTTCTCTTCGTAGGAAGAATAGTGCGCGACAAAGGTATTGTCGAACTCCTAGAAGCTTTCAAGAACCTCACGGAAGGTTATGCTCAAAAGACTCCTACTTCCTCTCCCATATCCCTTCTGCTCGTGGGTAACGAAGAAGAATATCTTGACCCGCTTCCACCTTCCACACAACAACTCATCAACACTCTCCCCAACGTCTATCGTTTGCCTTTTCAAACAGATGTTCGTCCCTTCTATGCTACTGCACAAGCACTCGTATTTCCCAGCTATCGCGAAGGATTTCCCAATGTTGTACTTGAAGCTGGAGCTTTCGCACTCCCTAGCATCGTAACCGACATCAATGGTTCTCGAGAAATCATCACCAACAAGGACAACGGTCTCATCATTCCTCCTCAAAATACCGAGGCACTCACCCAAGCTATGCAAACTCTGCTCCACACGCCGCATTTGAAATCAATGGGAGAAGCGGCTTATCGAAATGTGCAACAGCATTTCTCCAAAGCTCGCGTGTGGCAACAGCTTAAAGACTATTATCAACATTTGCTCCAATGACAGCCTTACTCCTTTTCATTAAACATCATCTACAATGGATCTGGAATATCATCGAAGCATTAAACGGTGCATTATTTCGTTTGCGCTATCCACGCTGGAAAGACAAGGCAGGTGCAACACTGAGAGCATCTCTCGATAGCAACAAGTGTGCAGTAGAATGGTCGCTAGTTACTGAGGAAGATTTACCAGCACTCTCCACATGGTTGCTACAACAATCGACCAGTGCTCAACAATATTTCCGCCCACACGGATTTCAGCTACAAGATTTACAACGATTATGGAAAAATCCCGCCTTTCTCCTCATTAAGGTAAGTAGAAAAGAGTCTAGTTCCCCCATCATTGGTTATCATTTTCTGCGTTGTTTTTGCATAGGTCGTGCTTTTCATGGTCTGATTGTAGATCCTCTATTTAGTGGTCAAGGCATTGGTGCACAAATGTGGAAAATAGCCTACCAAATAGCACAACAACAAGGCATAACACTTTTTGCTACCATTTCGGATAACAATTTGCCATCGCTGAAATCTGCACAAAAATCGGTTGTTCTAGAAGTACAAAAGCAACTTCCTCAACACTATCGTTTGTACCAAATCACAGGTTTGCGTCCATAACTCAACACCACTAACACTATGCTAAAGAATTCTTTTGACAAGATATTTGCTTTAATTGGTCTTCTTGTGTTGTGGCCTCTTTTACTCCTCATCGCGTTGCTCATTCGCGTGAAAATGCCAGATGGCGCAGTATTATTTCGACAACAACGCGTAGGACAATATGGGAAGACGTTCACGATGGTCAAATTTCGCACCATGACCGCAACACACCATGGGGCTTACATTAGTGTGGCAGGAGAATCACGCATAACTCCACTGGGAGCGTTTTTGCGTAAATATAAATTAGACGAACTCCCTGAACTTTGGAATATTCTAAAAGGGGATATGAGCTTTGTTGGACCTCGACCAGATGTTCCTGGCTATACAGACAAACTCATAGGAAAGGATCGTGATATACTACAACTTAAACCAGGTATCACAGGACCTGCAACACTCAAATATCGCAACGAAGAAGAACTTTTGGCTCAACAAGCCAATCCACAGCAATACAATGACGAAGTGATTTTCCCAGACAAGGTGAAAATCAATCTTGAATACCTACACCATCACTCCTTTTGGGGAGATATACGCATCATCATACAAACCATCTTATGAAAACTCCCATCTATCTCTGCTTAGCTCACATGGGCGGTGGAGAACAACGCTACATCCAGGAGGCTTTCGACACCAACTGGGTGGTGCCTCTTGGACCAAACGTGAATGGATTTGAGGAAGATTTGGCAGAATTTCTGCAGCAATCCTCCACCAGTTCACTTTCTACAACCTCCACATCTTCTGATTCCTGCGCCTCCACGCACACCCCTCACGTTTGCGCTCTGGCTTCAGGCACAGCCGCCCTACATTTAGCAATGGTGCTCCTCGATGTCAAAGCTGGAGATGAGGTGATTTGCCAAAGTTTCACCTTCGCCGCTTCTGCCAACCCCATCACCTATCAAGGGGCAACGCCTGTGTTTGTGGATAGCGAGTCCGACACATGGAACATGTCGCCACAACTGCTGCAAGAAGCCATCGAAGACAGAATGGCAAAAACAGGGAAGAAACCCAAAGCCATCGTAGTGGTGCATCTTTATGGCATGCCTGCCAAGATAAAAGAAATCATGGAGATTGCAACTCACTACGACATCCCCATCATCGAAGATGCAGCTGAAGCTCTGGGATCCACCTATGAAGGACAACAATGTGGCACCTTCGGACACTTCGGAGTCTTAAGCTTTAATGGTAATAAGATGATTACCACGGGAGGTGGTGGCGCCATCATTTGTCCCACCGCCGAAACCAAACAACGTGCGCTCTTCTTTGCCACGCAAGCACGAGAAAACTATCCCTACTATCAGCACGAACACATCGGCTACAACTACCGATTGAGCAACATCAGTGCAGGCATCGGACGCGGACAAATGGAAGTGTTGCCACAACACATCGCTCACCACCAGCATCTTGCAGAGATTTACGCGCAAGCCTTTGCTTCTTGCCCTCACATCACGCTCCACACCAATCCCAATGACGCTTTTTCAAGCAACTATTGGCTTAACACCATCCTCATTTCTCCCGAAGCTGCTTGCACCCCCGACGAGATTAGAGAGATGCTTGCCGCACAACAAATAGAAACACGTCCCTTGTGGAAGCCCATGCATCTGCAACCCGTGTTCCAACACACACCTGCCTACACCAATGGCGTGAGCGAATCCCTATTCCAACGCGGTTTATGTTTACCCAGTGGTCCATGGGTCACAGCTAATGATGCCAAACAGATAGCAGACCTTATCATTCAGAAAGTAAAAAAATAAGACGGTTGCGATATTTCTGCCATTTTAACTCAACAAAAGGAAGTTTTGCTAAGCACAATCCTAGAAAATCCGTTTAAGAAAAGTCTTTTTGGGGGAGAAAGTGCTGAATATAGGAGAAAAATACGTAACTTTGCAGTTGCAAAAATTAAAAGACTTCGAAAGCCGTTTTCTCTGAATAAACACTCGCAACGCGTAGTAAAGAACTTAAGCTAACCCTCAGTTAGCGTAACACTGAATCATCGTGCAATCGAAATTAGCAAAATGGTATCTTTCGCAAGACAGACTACCCTACTGGTATCTGCTCTTCGCTGATTGTCTCACCATTATTTTAGCGGGATTTTTTGCCTTCATCATCAATCACAGACCACATCTCTCCCAACTTCCTACGCTATTACTTACCCTAACGGCGTATTTACCCTTCTATGTTGTTGGAATCTATGTGTTTCGCATTTATAGAGATGCCGTAAGACGCATAGAAATGCGTGGACTACTCAGAGTGGGAGGGGCAATTGCCTTTGGAGCCATCTCTGTCGTAATACTAAGAGTATTTTTCCACAGCGACCTCATAGGCTCTACCATACGTCTCAGGGATTTGGCTTTTCAAAGCGCACTAGCTTTTGTGTTGATGACAGCTATGCGTATGTTAGTCAAACTGGCATACGAAGACTATATGCGTCACAACCGACCAAACGTCTATGGTCTTTCCAATAATGATTTACTCGGCATTGAGTTATCTGCTCTTTTACCGCGAAAGGAGATTAAGATCAATATGGCAGCCGTGCAAGAGAAGATGCAAAACAAGCGCATTCTCATCACTGGAGCTGGAGGAAGCATCGGCAGCGAACTAGTAAGATTAGTTGCCGCTTTGCATCCACAACAATTACTTTTGCTCGACATTGCCGAAACACCACTCCACGATGTGCGTTTGATGCTCAGCAGAGAATATCCGCAAGTGGATTGCCAAACTGTGGTGTGCAACATCTGTCATCTCAATAGACTCTCACAATTGTTTGATAGCTTCAAACCCGAAATCATCTTTCACGCTGCAGCCTACAAGCACGTGCCGATGATGGAAGACAATCCCTCAGAGAGTATTCTCAATAATGTGGATGGTACAGTGAAACTAGCAAACCTATCTATCGAACATGGGGTCAAAACTTTTGTGATGGTAAGCACAGACAAGGCTGTCAATCCCACTAACGTGATGGGATGTTCCAAACGCATTTGCGAAATATACTGCCAAAGCCTCAACAACGACAAACGTAATATACACGGCTGTCAATTTATTACCACTCGTTTTGGCAACGTACTGGGTTCCAATGGTTCCGTTGTTCCGACTTTCCGTCAACAAATTCGCAATGGAGGTCCTGTCTACGTCACACATCCAGATATAGAACGCTACTTCATGCTCATTCCCGAAGCCTGCAAACTCGTGCTTCAAGCGGCTACGATTGGCGAAGGAGGAAAAATCTATGTTTTCGATATGGGACAACCTGTGAAAATCGTTGACTTAGCCAGACGAATGATTGAATTAAGTGGCAAGTCTGATATTCAAATTGCCTATAGCGGACTCCGCCCTGGAGAGAAGTTGTACGAAGAATTGCTCAATGATGCTGAGCGCGTAGAACCTACTCCTTATGAACGCATAAGCATTGCTCGAGTCAGAGAATATGTGTTTGACGAAGTACAAACCGCCATTCAAGAACTCATAAACACGGCGCTGAGTTATGATGCCATGCGTACGGTAAAACAAATGAAAGGTTTAGTTCCAGAATACATCTCTGCCAACGAACTCTATCGTGATCTCACGACAAGCCACTAACAACATTTAAACATAAGAATACAGGAGCAACTTCAGTAATGAAGAAACAAAATACTCGCTCCACCTCAATCTTAAAAACAATAATCACAATATTTTTCACGATGAAAAAGATTCATTCACTCGCAGCTTTGTCAATTGCCGCCATGTTCAGCACAACAGCTATGGCTCAAGTGGACAAGTACAAAGATTACCGCGAAGTCTATCGCGACACAGTAGATGTTGTGTCTCCCACCTACACACGCGTGGTTCGCGACACAGTGTTTAATGGTCAACACATAATGACCAATGGTTTCCTCGACAACTGGTTTGTGTTTGCCACTGGTGGTGTACACACTTTCTTCGGAGATTACTCCAACTATGGCGCATTCTCTGGTACTCTTTCTCCCGATTTCGGTGTCGGTCTTGGTAAATGGGTAACCCCAGGCTTCGGTTTCAAGGCTGAATTCATCCGTTCCAACTCTCGTGGTTACACAAACCCTGGTTATGGTTATCGTTATGGTGACATCATGACTAACGCGAAAGGACAACAATACCGCAAGATGAAGACCAACTGGTGGGATTTGAGCATCAATGGTATGTTCAACCTCTCTCGCTTGATTTATGGCTACGAAGGTTACAACAGCCCTCGTCTCATGAACCAATTTATTATGAACTTTGGTATTGGTGGCGTGCACCACATGGGCTTGCAAGGCACTGGTTCCGACAACGAATGGAGCGGACACGCAGAATTGCAATACAGCCGTTTCTTCACCAAGAAAAAGAACTTCTCTTTCGACATCAAGGCGCGCGCTTTGGTTTACCAAACGAACTTTGACCTCGAATACGGAAACAGAGACAAAGCCGCCAACAAGTTCGATGCTAACGTAGGCATCGACTTAGGTTTCACCTACTACTTCGGAAGCAAACATCGCAACACGTGGGCACAAACTGGCGCAACCATTTACGAACGCGACTATCGCGAACGCAAAATTGAAGTAGTAAAGGTAAAAGAAGGTGCAGCTCCTGTCAAATACAACACAATGACCTTCTACGTGTTCTATCCCAACAACTACTCTGGTCGCAATGATGCGCCAATCGTGGCTAACGCTCCTGTTAATGCTATCGACTATCTTGCTGGTGGTATCTTCACTCAGAAGAAGTTCTCTGACAATGCAGCTGTGACAGCACGTCTCAACCGCGGTGCAAACACCAACGGCTTGGCATTTGTAGATATTCCAACAGAACCTGCAAACAAAGATTTTACTGTAAACTACGTACCACGTGGTTACGAAATGTCTGACCAAGCACTCTCTCTCAGTCTTCAACCCGACGAGATGATCAGTTTCCAACGTCGTGCAGGCTATTTCTATGCGCCCATCTTTGATGGCAACAACGCATGGCAATATCGTATCGACAACGAAACTTGGAAGCAACGTCTTGCCAGCGAGGACAACTACAAGGAAACTAATTCTTACCAACTCAATGCTCACGCAGGTCTTGGCACCGTACGTCAATATCTCAAGGTAGACAATAGTGATGAATTCGTAAGTTTCGCTGATGTGTATGCAGCAATGACTAGCAACAATGGTTATATTGCTAAATATGCTGATGCAGGTACTGTAGCACGCATCAAGAACATTCTTGAAAATGGTACCATCACCATGATTCAAGCAGAAGGTTTGGCAACTAGCCAAGACAACTATTCTGGTGCTGATGCAGCTCAAGTTGGTTTGCAACGCAACAACGCTCTTTCTCAAAATCGTGCTAACACCGTTATCACTTGGTTGAAGAGCAAAGAACGCTTGCAACAAGTGGCTTCTCAAATCTTCCTCGTTAACAGCCTTGATGGTGCTGTACGCGAAGTGAAAGACCACAGCACTCGTGGACTCAACGCAAAACTCAACCGTTGCGTGAAGGTTCGCATCCACTACATGCTCCGATAAAATCCCTCGGTGCTCACCTGCTTTGCAGAGAATTCATACTGAGCATCTAGCACAAACTCACTAAGCCGTATCAAAACTTATTCGTTTTGATACGGCTTTTTCTGTATCCTCACCCTATGGAATCAAGTACCGTACTTATTTAAAAAGCCCCCAACGTTGGCACTTACCCAATACCGGCATTGTCCGAAAAAGTGTGTACCCTCAGATAGTTCTTGTTTTTATCGCGCAATAAAAAGGTATTGTTCGAGACAGAGATACTTCCCTATTTCAAACAATACCCTAAAACGCAATCGGTCATTAGACCGTTATAGTACAACTTATAATTGAATAGATAACTTCCTGTCATCTATCATTTTTTTGTTTGGCAGTTTGTTCCTCATTTGCCTTTGGTATAGCGAGCTACGTCGAGAACAAACGAGAAACAAGATGCCAACAAGAAAAAGCCTATTGCTGTTTCAGCACCATGATGCGCTGACCGTTGACGATGTAGACACCAGCAGGCAATCCCAATGTACTGCCGTCGGTGCGCAACAACTGTCCTTGCAAGTCATAGACTGCACCATCGCGTGCACCGTTGCTTCCCTGACGTTGAGAAGATTGCACCACCACTTGACGCAAAGCCGTCAGAGTATTCTTCGCTCCTTGTTCATCCAACGCAGCCACCACTTGATAAAGTTGCGGAACAACCGAGCCTTCCCACGTGACAACCAACTTAGTAGCTTTGGGATGCGCCGACAAATCTACGGTTGCAACATTTCCTTCCAGCGCAGACAAAGCGATGGTAGTACCATTCTCCACAATCGAGAGTTGAGGAGCTGCACCTTTCCAACTTGCCGCATCCCAATAGAGCGTAACAGATTTAGGACGCAAGAATTGATCGATTTTATAAGACAATTCTTTTCCCTCCACCTTCGTCAAAGGTGTGTGTCCCAAACCATCCACCAATTCAGGGTGAGCATTCTCTTTCTTGTCCACCACGGTAGACGCAAATTGTTGCGCGAAATGCAGAGCATTCACAAAGATTTCAGAAAGACGGAGCCATTTGTTGGTAATGGGTTGCGTCACCACCAAGCGAACATACTTTGCTGCGATGGGATTCTTAGCCACAAAGTCCACAGCATAGAGGTTGTCTTCCAACTTCCTGCGGTGAGAAGTATTGCTCTGCGTCGAGCTTGAAGTGCCCTTTACTAAGAGAGGTTGCCACTTCTTGCCATCTTCACTCACCTCCACTTTACCACCTCTGAGTTCATCACCATTGGTGGCATAGAAACAGATGCGCACATCATGCACCTTTTCAGCCTTAGTGAGCGTCACTTGGTAGGTGTCACTATTGGCTTGGTTCTTCTTTCCAGCAAAGAAGGTGTGGATGTCGCCGTCTATCAGTGCAGCTTTTCCCTTGTTGCTACCATCACCTCTAACATCCGTAGGCGCGGTGACGTCCTTCAACAGCGTGGGTTGTGGCAATTTCAGTGAGAAATTCTGTTCTCCGAGCTGAAGCATTTGAGGAGTTTCCGAATTGTTGTAGAAAGCCACGTGCTTCACAAACATTTCTTCAGGAAGAGTTGAAGATTGCAAGCGCGTCCAGTTGACACCGTCTCCACTCACCATCACATTCCACTGTTGGAGCAAATTCGCATCAATGTGCATCTCTGCTGGGTGGAAAGCTGTGGCAAAACTCATGGTTACAAATCCTTTTGGCTGCAATTCCTGACGATTTACAATGAGATAAGCGCGTTGCGCATCGAGATGTCCCTTTGCCGTCACTATGGAAGCACTGGTTTTCACCTCAAAAGGCAACTTCTCTCCGAAGGGATGATTACCCAATACCGTATTTTGCAACACTCCTAAGAAGGGGAAGAAGGATTTGTGCGAACAATTCGCTTGTCGGTGCGACACACTCACGCCATGTCCCAGTCCTTCCAGTGCAGCAGCATCAAAACGCTTGTCCGTTTCGAGAGAAGCATAGTTTTTCGCGCCTTGCACAAAAGACGCCCAACCATCATTCACGGACGATTGCTTTTGCGCTTCCACAAACTGCTGCGCGGCAGTCACCATCGTTTGCAATTTCAGCACCCATGGTTCAATCTCCTTGTAGAGCAACTGCTCGTCTTCGTTAGCCGAAGTCTTGCATTGCGCCACCACCTCAATGTTTTGTTGCAATTGAGCGAGCAATTTCTCAAAAGGCGCGCGGTTACCGTTTTTATATTGCTGCACTGCCTTCGCCATATCTTCGGAATCATTCCAACGGAGGTAAGGAGAAAGCGCCTGATACGCCTCACGCAGCGCAGTGTTTTCGGGGAAAGCATACTTAAAAGCCTTTTTCCACGACGTCATATTGTCGAACTTAGCATTGTTCCACGCATAGTCTGCCACAGAGAAGAGCGCGATGCGCGACACCATGCCTTGTTGCATGGGATTGGACACCACCCCAAGACCATTCTTCAGTTCCTTTTGCAAACGCGCGTTATTATCAACAGTGCGCATCTCCATGAAGTTGGTGTACATGTCGGAGGTGTAAATCTGTTCATCGGCGTTGTCATTGCAAGGATAGTTCCACCACCAAGCCACCGGTCTACCAAGTTCAGTGTTCATCACCGCCAAATCATTACTATTGGGCACAGTCCACACGCCCCATCCCGTGGTGTAGATGGTGATGTCGGAAGGCACAGCCGACAAAGCCTTGAAGAAACGCTTACGGTCAGCTTCTCCTACCCAACTCAAGGTGTAAACTTGTGGCACAAAGTGCAGCGGACGCACACGAGCTTCGGGAGCACTACCTGTCTTGTTCCATTTCGCATCGATGGCATTCTGCACTGCGGTGAGATGGTCTGCATTCGTTTTGCAGTCTGCTTCAGAATGAGGAACACCCACATCGTCCACGAAGATGGCAAACTGGCGCACGCCCAAGTCATACATGCTCGAAAACTTCTTCATGATGCGTGTCACCACATTGGGTTGTCCCACAAAATCATTGCCCGGATGGATAGCCCAGATGAAATTCACCTTGGTAGCCTGCGAAGTCTTCGACAAATCTTTCACCATATCTTGCGACATTCTGCCATATTCGAGGTCCGTCTTCGTCAAAGTCTTGGGGTAAGGTTCTTCCCACTTTGCAGAGTGATACAAGTCCGACTTCGCCCCATACATATAGGTGTTCATCTTCAAGCGCATCATGAAGCGCATTAGCGACTTTTTCACCGACAGACTGTAAGGATAACCATAATAACCTTCCACCAATCCGCGACTCTGTTGGTCCGCATAGTCGAAGAGCGTCACAGCCGGCAATTGTTGTGTGCCGCGTTCCAGGATTTGTTCCAAAGATGCTAGCCCATAGAACGTAGCATCGCTGTGTTCACCCAAAATCACCACTTCTGCCTGTCCTCCTTGGTTGTGGAGAAAGACAAGGTGTCGGTCGTATTTTCCTTTGCGTTGCAGCACCTCGCGCTTCAGTTGCAAAGATTGTGCATAGCGGTCGGTCACCCCATTGCTGCCTGCCACCCCCAAATAGAGGGTGGAATGTCCTGGTCGAGGAGCATCGGCAAAGACCACTTCCAATTTCGCTTCTTGGAGAATTTGTTGCGCACGCGCTTTTGTAGCAGCATCAATCGCGGCATCACATACCACCGTCACCGAGGGTGTGAAACTCACCACCCCTTGTCCGGCTTGTTCTTGTTGAGGTTGGGGGTAAATGTCATAGACTTTTGCCCAGAGCGAGGTTGGCACCATCAGCAGTGCCCCTCCCAACAAACAGTTGCCCAATACTTTGTTGAGTGTTTTCATATTCAAATAGGATATATTCATGATTACATCCCCTTCCACATAAACAATAAGGCATAAGTCGCATCGAGCGCAACGCGCGCAGACACGGCTTATGCCTTATCCTGTTATCTAGAAAAGGTGAAACTCATCTGTTGGTTATTTCACCACCTTTTTCCCTGCCATCACGAGGACTCCGCGAGCAGCCTCATCTGCACGACGACCAGAGAGATCGTAGGTTTCAGCAGATTGCTTTTCAGCTCTAGGGAGTGCAATAGCAGTGACGGGAGAAGTGGTGATTTCGAGCGGACGAATCACGAAAGTAGAGCCATCGTCGGCACCAGTCGACCAGAAAGCTAACTTGCCATTGCGGTTGTTCGCTTTGTTGGAGGTATATTTGTCTTCATACATATAGACAACTTGCGCGTCATCAGCATTGAGATTCTTGGAGTCCTCAAAACGCCATACTGCCGTGTAGCCGCTAGGCACTTTATCGGCAGGCACAAGACGCACAAAAGAGGTTTCACCAGTATTGGCACTCATCGCTGTGGGAGCCGCCAACACATATCCTGTGCCGAAATGACGATTGTAGAGTTTGTACCCCTCCTCGTTGTTGCCCACAAAACACCATTGGTGTTTCTCATTTTGAGCTTCAACAGCAGGTTTGTTGAGCGATATTTGCGTAGCTTTAGTACCTTCCACCACGTAGCCCTGTTTGCCAATTTGAAGTGAATACCATTGCGTGCCAGCAGCAAAATATTTTCCCTCAATGCTGGTCACATTGAAGCGCGAAAACCATGCAGGCACAGGTTCGGGAGTATAGTGACCTTCTTGCACAAAGCGACCTTCAATGAGCACATTGCCGTTCATCCACTTACCAGGGATGGTGAATGTGCCATCAGCCTTAAACATGGAGCGAGGAATAGTGACCGTTTCCCATTGCACATTGTCCTTCACTTCAGCTTCGCCAGTGAGGTTCACACCGTGTTTCAACACAAAACCATTGTGTTCAAAACCATCGGCAGGGTGCATCTTGATGGTGAAATCTTCACCATAAGGCACTTCCAAACTGGTCAATTCCTTGCCGTCGAGGGTCTTCACCGCACCATTGAGGTTGTGGTCGTTCACGACGGCTTTACCTTCGTGGATGTTGAGGAGAAGGTCTACAAAACCACCACCATCTTGTACCAAACTTTGGCTGCCCATGGGGTCGAGGTTATTATAGTCCACCTTGACACGCATACGATAGACGCCAGGTTTCATATCATTGCGCAAGGTGAACTTTGGAGACTGCAAAGATTGACCACCATTAGCAAAGCTCTGTCCAGCACTGTTTTTGCCGTCTTTATAAGAATAACTCACCACTTCATCTTCTGTGAACTTACCATCTTGGTTGTAGTCGACATAGTAGAAGGAGTGCATCCACGCACCGGTATAGAGCAACTTTGGTGTGATTTCATCGCCTGCCTTCGCCAAGACGCGGTGATCACCATCTGCCAAGTTATACACCTTGCGAGGGGTTGGAGTGGTATAAGCAAATGTCTTCTTACCCACCGTGAATTCTACACCATCGATATGACGATCTTTACGCGTAGCTGCGGTTTCTTTTTCAATTCCAATGGGATAGAATCCACTAAAAAGTGTAGGTGTACGTTGTGCATTCACCTCAACATTGTCAATGTAAACGGCAAAGTCGCTCGTCAAATCGTGCGGACTCTCGCAGTCGGGCGCAATGAGCAGACTATGCAATTCCACTCCCTTGTTGGCAGCAGCAGGCACCACAATTTCTTTCCATTGGTTGGGTTCTAGCGTAACCGAGGTGATGTGCGCCACTTGCACCACATCGTCCACTTGCGCAGCGCGATCTTTGCGCTTGCCCAATCCTGCGATGAGCACACGGCTCGCCTTAGGACTGTGCACCCAAGCGTGGATGTAGAGCGGAGTGGGAGAAAGTGCAATGGGTTCGTTCAGCACGATGCGTGCGCCAAAGGTGTTAGAACCGAAGCGCGAGCGTTGGAAAGCCAACACCTTTTTAGAAGGATTGACCGGTTTTCCCGTGAGAGGGTTCAATTCTGCCGTTGTGGGATTGTCCACCACAGCCACATTTCCAGCCAATTTACCCGTGCGGAACGGAGAAGCCTCCCAAGTGTCGAAAACACCGAGTGCTTTCCAGTTTTGAGCACCCTCAAAGTCGAACGACGCACCCACAGCAGGAGAGGCAGGAGTAGTATTATTTTGTGCGGCTACCGCCAAAGGCAAGGCAAAAGCAGCCAAAGGGAGAATATGTTTCAAAGTCATATTGTGAAGCTTTGCAGATTAGTAGATGGCAACACTCTTGAGCAATGGGCAAGCCTTAGCGTCTTCGATAGTGACGCGGAGGGCTTTTGCTTGAATGCCTTGTCCTGAATAACTATTTTGTGTTGAACCATTGAGCGGAATGATGCGCTTGTAGCCAATGGTGGTTTGCTTAATGTTTTCAGCCACTGGTCTGAAGTTGGTGCCATCTTGCGACACTTCCAACTTAAATTTCTTCACACGCTGACCCTTCGCCACGAGCTCCATCAACGAAACATAGCGCAAAGTCTGAGCAGAATCCCACGTGAAGGTGAGCGTGGCTTGTTTGGTGCCATCGTTTGTAGCCCAATAAGTGGTGGTGCTACCATCAGTGAGATTATTCACCCCATAAGTGCGCTTCGCACCAGGTGCGCGCGTTTCGCTCGCTTCGATTTTAGCGTTCTTTGCCAAGTCTGTACCCAAACGCTTCTCGATCATCTTACCCAAATCTTCGAGTACTTTCACGTCGGCAGCAGGGAGCACACCGGCCTTATTGGGAGGCACGTTGAGAATGAGGGTTGCATTGCGACCCACGGTTTCGAGATACATTTGGAACAAGCGTTCTGCCGAAAGAGGTGACTCTCCATCGTGGTAGAACCATCCGCTGTTGGTCGCCTTTGCATCGCTTTCGCCAGGGTGCCAAAACCATCCATTGATGTCGCCGTCAGTGCCGTCGCCCATACACCAGTTGGTTTCGCCAGCCCATCCTTGCTCGTTACCGATCCAGCGAGCTTCGCCACCCACGCCCCAAAGCACGCAGTTAGGTTGCACCTTGTGCACGGTGTCACGAAGGTTAGGCACGTCGTAATAGATATTAGCATCGCCCACGTTCACTGTGCCTCGGCGACCACCATAATAACCGTCACCGCCGTTGGCACCGTCAAACCACATTTCAAATTGGTCGTTGCCATATTGTGCCAATTCAGCACACTGACGCAAGAACACTTCGGGCACATAGCGGTCTGTGCCGTAGTGAATGGAGTTTCTATCCCAAGGTGAGATGTAGAAACCATATTTCAATCCCAAATCCTTGGCAGCGGCTGCGAAGTCTTTGGGGATATTCAACTCAGCAGTAAAAGGGTTGCCAGCTTTCGTAGCATTATGCTCCGTAGTTTGAGTAGGCCACAAGCAGAAGCCATCATGATGTTTCACCACAGCAATACCGCCTTTCATACCGGCCTTCTTCACCGCTTCGAGCCACTGTTGGGGATTGGGCTTCGCAGTAGGCTTGAAAATCGTCACATTTTCGTCACCATTACCCCACTCCCTGCCAGTGTAGGTGTTCATTCCATAGTGGAAGAAGGCATAAAATTCAGTTTCTTGCCAAGCCACTTGACGTGGGTGAGGCACAGGATGCACAGGTGCAGGTTCATTGTCGGGATTGTCCAACGATTGCTGCACAAGATTAAACGTCTGTCCCAACACTGTGGTAGGGAAAGCCAAGACGCAAGCAGCTGCAAAGTAATTGAGTAGTCTCATTGGCATTATATGGATTATATATTTTCACCGCAAAAATAGACATTTTCCTTTAGTCCACCAACATTTCACCCACTTTTTGCTATATGTATTTTTCAAATTCCTTGTTTTCAAACTTTTTCTCGCGATCACTCAACCACTTTCAGCCATTATGCTGTGCGTTATCCCTGCGATGCCCTTACAGTTTTCCAGCAATTATCTCTTGCATCATTTACTCAAAACCCTCTGCCCTACCGAAATACCTCTCCTCAAACAACACGTTGTTTATCATAAAACGACACGTTGTTTACTACAAAACAAGCCGTTGTTTACCACAAAACGACACGTTGTTTATCATGAAACGAGCCGTCGTTTTGATAAAATCCATCCACCACGGTCACCAGCACATCCATCATTAACAATTAGAAACAACTACTGGTTTTATCAAGGTTTTCTCTCGCGCGCACGCACACATAACAAGAGTTTTTACTTTTTCTCTGTCACAAGTGTCACAACACACCACACAACCCTCTCTGTTTCAAGGAATAAAAGCACGATAAAAACAAGTTTTAACAAGTATACTTCTATCCAACTATTTTGGGGCGTTTTTCCTTTCCGCTTCTCTTCCTTTTCGCCCAATTTTGTACTCGCGCTTTTCCCCCATTTCCCCCATCGTGTGACACTTGTGACAGCAAAAAAGTAAAACTCGTGTAGAAGTCGTGCGCGCGATACGTACGCGCGAGCGCGTAAAGCCTCACCAAAAATCCCCTACACGTGCCAATTCCTAAATCTTCTTATCAGTAAGTTCTTTTAACTCGATTTTTCGCTGTTTCGTCCCAATTCCACCCATATCTATTTAGGGGGCTTCTCCATCGAGGCAACAACGCAGCGCAATCAACTTCTACAAACGACCATCTCCTTACTATTTTCCACAAAAACAGCCACATTTTTCGACTAATACAAAAAAATATAGATTTCACTTTGCTATGTGATAGAGAAGCAATAAATTTGCAATCATCAAGACCAAGAAATCCATAATTCAAAAAATAAACCAACCATGATGAAACATTTAATCCTCACCTTCGCAGCGTGTTGCACTATCATAGGTTGCACAGCATTCGATGATGATTACTTCACAGATCATCATAGCGAAACACCAAACATTGTCACCAATAAATTCCAGGTACACCAAAAATCAGCTGAGTATTTTGCGCATAAAGTCAGCTTTGACGACAATGTTACTCGTAGCGTAAGTAGCGTAGAACCACTTGCACATGGCAAAGACACCCTACTTTACATTGTAAACTTTTCCAACAACAATGGATGGATCGTTCTTTCTGGTGACAAACGGACAGAAAGCATATTAGCCTCTTCCAAGACCGGTCAATTTGATTTGAATCATCTTGGTGGTTCTGCCGTTTGGATGCAAGAGGTGGCAGAAAAAATCTACGGCATTAAGCGAGCTAATCATCAAGACACGACTTCTACAGCCTATAAAAATTGGTGTTGCATTGATACACTTGCTCTTAATATCAAAAAGAGACACCCAACGGTGTTCAACACTAGATCTGCGCTCTCTGACAAAAACCATTACAAAAAGGAATATCCAGATAGTATAACAAAACTCGTCAACATTGAAACCAAAATTATTACAACCAAACAAGTAGGTCCACTAATCCAAACAAAATGGGGGCAAAGTGATCCTTGGAATAAATGCGTTCCTGCTTTAGCGTATGCAAACAGGAACTGCTACACTGGATGTGTAGCAGTTGCAGGCGCACAGATGCTATATTACTTCCACTACTTAAAAAACAAACCTGACTGGACATACTCACAAGGACGTTGCGTAGGAGTAGTGTGGGACAAGGATAATAAATCTTACAGATTCTCATTTAGTAATCCTAGCTCCATAATATGGGACAAGATGTCTAAAAGTAAATATCAATCCTCGAAAGAAGGCACAGATGCAGTATCTGTCTTAATGGGCTACGTTGGCACAAGAGTAAATATGAATTATCGCAAAGAAGGTTCAGGTGCTAAAACTGAAAATCTTATAAATCTCTATAGAGAAACTGGCATTAGCGCAGAGATGTGTCCATATAATTTCAACCTTGTAAAAGAATCATTAGACAAGAAATTACCAGTCAACATAAGAGCTGCAACTGGTATCAAAGAAAAGAAATTCCTTTTCATACCTTTAGGCAAGGAAGAACTAAACGGACATTCTTGGATTATTGATGGCTACAAAGTGACAGAATTAGAAACCACATATACTTATGAAAGATGTCCTAGTTCCATGATTGCTAAAGAGTATGAGGAGCCAGAAGAACACCATGGACTCGCTCAAATAACTCCAATAGATAAAGCACGAACCTTCAAAGAAACCACATTGGGTGCCTACACGTGCCTACTTATGAATTGGGGGTATGATGGAGCGTATGATGACGCAGAGTATAATTTTCTTGAGTCAGAACCTTGGAACGCTAATGGACTAACGTACAATACTAGCAAAGAAATCATTCACAACTTCAAGTTTTAACTTATGAGATACATTCACTTCGTCATATTGCTGTTGGTAAGTTGCTTCTTTGGAGCTTGCCAAGAAAAAGAAGAAAATATTGAAGGAGGAATCTCCTTTTACTTTCACCCCAGAGAATGCCAAAGCATCGCTACGGGAACGTGTGTTCTGACAGGTCAGAGTTATTATCAGAGGGAATTCCCCAATGTGGATAGTTCTGGAGTTAAAGCTAGTGAACTTGGACTCTGGATGATGACAGGCGAGAAAAACCTTTCAAAGTTGATTACAGAAGAACCTCATCGTGAGTTCTCCTACTTTGAAAGCCTCTATCAGGACATTCCAAGAGAAAAAGCATCTAGACTACACCACTTGGAAGAAAAACTCCAGGACGATTATTTCAAAGGATGGGTAAACAGCAGGGGTTCACGATCTTCGGGGTTAGACTTCCTATATCTCCTGCCATGGGAATATCGTGTGACGGGGATGAAAAATTTTAGGATTGAGGCGATGTCCCCTCTCTTTGGTCAAGCAGCTGGAACGTCGCTGAATCGCTATTTTTCGATCTTTGAATTCCGTCCGAAGCAGGTTATTAGTTATCGCACTAAAAGCTTGGCGTGGGGCTATCGCTCAAAAAACAAACTAGAATCTATCGACAAGTGGCTTTCACTCCAACCAATGGCTCCTCCTGCTATCATATTCCGCCTCAACGCGACTCCCCCCGAAGTGCCAGCGCACGTGAAATTTATCACTGTCCTCGAAACGACAGAGGGAAATTTGCTGAGAGATACAACGGAAGTGGACATTAGACGTTAGACATTAGACGTTAGACATTAGACGTTAGATATTAGACATTGGACGTTAGACGTTAGATATTAGACATTAGACATTAGAGGTTAGAGGTTTTTCTATCCCTTCTATTTATCAAAATCGAGAAGATATGCACTCAAAAAGAAATGTATGGTGGTGGCTGCTGAGCTGGAATGTTCTCTTGCTGTTGTCGGCCTGCGTGCAAGACATTGAGATAAAACCCAAAGATGGTGTGGGGAAAGTGGTGGTGTCGTGCGTGCTGCGCAATGAAAAAGTGCAGGAATTAAAACTCACCTATAGTAGTTCGTTGAAAGATGATTTTGAAGAGGAAGTGACTGATGCTAAAGCGACGCTGTATGAAGGTGAGAACAAGGTGGGAACATTCACGAAGGTGGCGTACTCGATGTGGAAATTGCCATATACTCCCGAAAGAGGCAAAAATTATCGCCTTGTGGTGGAGGTGCCAGGACAACCCACCATCACGGCTACCACAACAATGCCCATTCCGGTGATTATCAGAAGGGGAGCAACGCACGTGGACTACAGAGTGAAAAATTTTGTGCAATACAACCACTCTGCTCCTTTTTGGATTTTCGCCTTGCAGTCTAGTTTCGAGGACATTAAATATCATTTCCTACCTGTGAAATTGGAGGATGACAGAAAGGTGACACTGAGTTATAACATCGCTACGACGCACAAAAACGTAGACCGATTTAACGAAAATGGTGTACCAGATGAATACAATGTCTTCAACGATGGTTCTATTCCCTTTGAATACTACATTAGAATTATCCCTGATGCGACCATCAACAGCCAAAATCCTTATGAATTTACGGTGAGAGATCCCCAATATCAAGCCACTTTCATCGTGATGCGCTCTGCTTCTGCAGAATATGACAAGTATTTGAAAAGCGTCATAGAGAAAATGAAGTTTTATCAATCAGACGACGATCCTGCGCGATGGTTTGATGAATCGGTGGTTTACTCAAACATCCACAACGGGATAGGCATTTTTGGGGCTTACTGGCAAGTTTCTTTCTTTAATCATAACCAGGTGTTTTTCGAAATACCTTCAACCGAAAGGACGCAATGATGACAAAGTGGCGATATTATTGTTTGATTATGCTGTGTGGTTGCTTACCACTCACAGCACTTGCTGAACGATTCTGGGGAACGGTTCGCGATGCTCAATCGAACGTTCCACTTCCGCAGGTGGAAATCAAAGACCTCTATGGCAAGGTGTTGGCGCACACAGATGAAGAAGGACTATTTAGCGTGGAAGTCAGTGCTAAAAAGCTAGAGATTGTTGCATTTTTACAAGGCTATGCGCAAAAGAAGGTGGTGCTTGCAGCTGAAAAGCAGCAAGATCTCAGACTGTCGCCTTTGAGCACGAGCCTGAAGACGCTCACGGTGACGGCTGTGCGAGAACGTCGTGGCAACAATGCTTTCACCTATAGTGTCAACGACGTGAGAGGAATAGCCAATCTCACGGGCGAATTGGACGTGATGCGCTATATGCAAGTGATGCCGGGGGTGTCGCAAGGTATGGAGGGCGGTATGGGATTTTATGTGCGCGGAGCTGGCAATGGCAACAACCGCGTGGAGCTAGATGGGGTGACAATTAGTGCTCCAACGCACTTATTTGGCCTGTTCTCCACATTTCAAGCAGACATTGTGGACAAATCGACATTCCAAATGGGAGGTATCTCGGCAGCTAGTGGCGATTTGACCTCATCTTTGCTGAAAATTGAGACTCCGAAGCCAAGTATGGACAAATACAAGACTTCTTTCTCTCTTTCCCCACTGATGGCTGGGGCTTCTGTGCAAGGTTATGTGGTGAAAAACAAACTTTCGTTTCACGTGGCTGGTAGAAGTTCGTTGCTCTATCCCGAGTTTTTACTGCTCAAAACGATAATAGGTAAAGACAATATAAATGGTCGTTTCGAACCGCAGGTGCAAGACGGCTATGCGAAATTATATTGGCAAGTGAATCGGAAACACGCTGTGGAAATGATGCTCTATGGCAGTCACGACTATTTGGACTATCAACCAGAATATATTGATAAATATGCCCAAGTTTATGGCACCAAGATGGGATGGGACAACAGTTTGTCGAAATTGCAATGGAATTTCAACCCTTCGTCTCAAACTCGCTTAGTGACTACGGCCTATCTTTCAGGTTTCTCCAGTTTACAAGAGGGGCGCGAAGTGACTCCGACTGGACTGGGGCAAGGCGCGGCTGTGGGCTCGGTAAAGAATGAACGGGGAGTGCGCAGTCAACTGTTTACACAGCTGGGGAAGATAGCCCTCAATGGTGGTGTGGATTTGCGAAATCAACTCTTCAGACCGGCCTTGCAAACCACTTTTCTCGATGCAAAGAGGTCGAGGGCAAAAGATGTGAACTACACTACCTCGCAGACTTCGCTTTTCACCGAAGCGGAATACAAAGACGAACGCTACAAACTCAAAGGCGGCTTGCGCTACACATTATATAAGGATGCTGCGGAACAAAGTTCTCACTATCTCGATGTGCGACTACATAGTTCTACTTTTTTGACAAAAAATGCGGGTGTGGAGGTGACCTTCGACCGTCTTTCGCAATTTCAACACAGTCTAGAAGGTTTGCCCGTGGGCTGGGCACTCGACTTGGTGGTGCCGGCTTCGCAGACTTTGCGTCCTGAATTGTCGCACCAATTTTATGCAGGCGGTTTTTGGGGCAACGACACATATTACGCAACCCTCGGAGCTTATTACCGCAATCTCTCTAATGTGGTTCGTTACAAGAGTTTACTGAATCTATTTGTGGTGCAGAATGTGTCGTGGAAACAGGATGTGACACAGGGAGAAGGACGTTCATATGGACTGGAATTGTGGTTGGAGAAGCGCAAAGGGCGTTGGACGGGTTCCTTTGCCTATACGCTATCGCGCACCACTCGACAATTTGAACTGGTCAACGATGGTGAGGCCTTTCCTTTCAAACTCGATCGCACACACAATCTCAATCTGCAAGCACAATGTTTGGTGAAAGCCAACGAACATAGCGAACAACGCTTCAACACGAGTGTCTATTTCTCCTCAGGGAATAATATGACGGTGCCACAGTCGACTTACATCGCGGAGGATTTGCCCTATTGGAACACTGAAACAGGAGCAATTTATGGCAATCTCTATCATTATCACGCGCAAACACGTACTCAAATGAGCAAAGTGAATGCTTATCGTTTGGACAATTATTTGCGTGTCGATGTGGGCTACTCGTTGATGTGGAAACACCGAAAATGGAATCACGAACTGACGTTTTCCGTCTACAATTTGTTGATGAGAAACAATCCCTATTTGGTGTTTCACGAAGACGAAAAATGGAAACAATTGAGCTTGCTCTCTCTCATCCCTTCCATTCGCTGGGAAGTTCACTTCTAAATTACGAGCAACAGGATGATGATTCTTCTATGGAAATCTGCGCTAACTGGCGCAGATTTCGTATTTTTGCACTATTCCAACTAACAACGAAAACAATGATGACAGAACAGAATAAAGAACTAGACGACCAAATCCGCGAGATAAAACGCCGACTCCGCGCTGCCATGAATGGCGTGCTGAGCGGTTCGATGCGCCAAAGCGGCATAGACTATCGCGTGAATTTCGGTGTAGACCAACCGCGCTTGGCGGAGATAGCCGCCGAAATACCACACACTTACACATTGGCCGCAACACTCTGGAAAGACAACATCAGAGAAATGCGCCTTTTGGCAGCCATGACCATGCCCCAAGAGGACTTTGACGAAGAGTTGGCCATGCTCTGGGTGGAACAATTGCGCTATGCCGAAGAAGCTCAAGTGCTGGTGTTGCACTTGCTGCAACATCGTCCTTACGCCTCCTCGATGGCCTTCCGCCTGGTGGCTGCCGACGCTGTGATGCCGCGTTTGGTGGGCTGGTTGCTCCTGGGACGCTTATTTATGGCAAATTTCCGCCCCACTCAGCGCGATGCAGACGAACTTCTCGACCACGTCTGCACGGAACTCTCTGCGCCCGATGGCGATCTTGGCACGAAACGCGCTGCGCTCAACATGCTCTACAAATTTATGGACCTAGGCGAAGCGGAAGCCGCCCGTGGCGAACGCTTGCTGAAACAATTGGGACTGTAAAGCGCAGTTTTATTGTGCACTTTCAAAATCGAAGTGCAAAAAAAATCCATCTGTTTTCCATAGGTTCTAATCTATGAAAAACACCTGGGGAGG
>CAJPLH010000008.1 GCA_905371275.1 Prevotellaceae bacterium | reverse complement strand
TACTATCAGTAACTACTCCCTGCAACAATGTACTGTCTTTGCTATAAGCAACGACGTTACAGAGTTCTAATGGCTGCTTGTTCTCATCTACCACCACGGACTTAATGTCTTCTTGTCCCCATAGAGACGATACGTTGAGACATAAAGCCAAAAGAACAAACAATATTCTATATGCTTTCATATTCGTGAGTTATTTATTATGATAAACCATACAATTGGGAGGAGTTATAAAGCTCTCTCTTGTATTTGAGAGCTCTAACCCGCATTTTTTTCTATTGCAGGGATCGAAGAGAATAGGTGCAATATTACAAACAAAAAACGAAACAACAACAATTTATCGCACTTTTCTTTTTTTTCGTTCGTACTCAATGCCTTCTTGCAAACAAGAAACAGACTACACAACACTCAAACTAAATCTGTTCAGGATCTAATGACCGATTTGGGATTATACTAGACACACCTTGCTCAGGTAAATCTGATGCCATTGAGAACAACCTCACGCGCGCACATACGCGTGTACGCGCGCGCCTTCCAACAGCGATGTTGTTTTTTTGCTGTCACAAGTGTCACACGCGGGGTTGATTAAGGAATAGATGTACTATAAGCCAATGTTCCCGAGCAACTTTTGAAGGAGACTACTGGATGATACAACTAGTTTGAAATCTACTGTTTGATTTTGCAATGGTTGGATCTCCGTTGTCTTGAAACGACACAAGGTTTCTTGCCTTGCCAAAGTGTCACGGACGGTAGAAAGTTTTCGTATTGTCCCCACAGACGTACCGTTGGACGTTTGCAGATAAAGTATTTGCCTGTTTACATTGACAGGTTGTTTGTTATAAAATCTTAGCAGTATGTTTATATCTGTGCTATCGCTTGTTGTGATAGGTGCTTCTTTTATAATTGCTATCCCAGAATAGACTTGTTTATAGGGTAAGAAGTAAGCCATAACAAAGAGACAAAGTAATACAATTCCGATGGCAGTAATACCATAATAAGTAAGTGAAGACGGAACTTGCCCAACAATACTACGAACCTTCTCACTGCGAAGCTCAAAGCTACGCTCTTGTTTCTCTTCTTCTTCCATATTAGTTTCCTAATTCCAATTGGTTTTTTACTAAAGCAAAATATACCCCACGATTAGCGGTCAAATCCTCGTGCGTACCGATTTCAACAATCTTTCCTTCCTCCAAAACCACAATCTGGTCTGCATTACGCACGGTAGAAAGTCGGTGAGCCACCACTACTACCGTTTTTCCTTGGTAGAACTCAGACAGATTTTCAGTAATAGCTCGTTCGTTGTTGGCATCGAGGGCATTGGTGGCTTCATCCAGGAAGACAAACATTGGATTCTTATAGACTACCCTTGCAATAAGGATGCGTTGTCGTTGCCCTTGACTGATACCTTGCCCATCTTGTCCTATCATTGTATTATAGGCTAATGGAAGAGCTTCAATATAATCTGCTATATTGGCCACACGTGCAGCATAGCGAATACGTTCGATGTCGGGTTCATCATCTGATATGGCAATATTCCTTGCGATAGTATCTGAAAACAGATACCCCTCCTGCATCACAGCTCCACATTGATTTCTCCACCACCCAAGATTGTATTCATTCAGATTGGCACTACCCATCTGAATACTTCCATTTAATGGTTCATAGAAACCCAAAAGAAGTTTGATGAGTGTGGTTTTCCCACTTCCACTTGCTCCAACAATAGCCGTAACCTTACCATTAGGAATACAAAGATTGATATTCGAGAGAATCTCTTTCGGACTATATATATCATATTTGAATGAAAGGTCTTTTAGGACAAGCGAGTGGGCATTTATAGACTTTTCGGTATAGTTCTTCTTCATGCGTCCCATATTCTCCTCATTGGTTTCGGTATGGATTTCGTTCATACGGTCAAGGCTAATGCTCACATCCTGCCAAGAATAGATGAATTGGATAAGTTGTTCCACAGGGCTGTTAAGTTGTCCAATGATGTATTGCACTGACAACATCATACCAAGAGACATATTACCTTGTATTACAGCTGTGGCAGCAAGCACAGTAATCAAGATGTTCTTCACTTCATTGATAGTTATGCTGCCTGCTTGCTGCACTTGTTGCAGATTTAGGGATTGTAGATTAACCTTGAATAAGTCGGCTTGCACGTCCTCCCATTCCCAACGTTTACGCTGTTCACACCCTTGCAGTTTAATCTCCTGCATTCCCTCTATCAGTTGATAGGTTACGTTTCTGTTTTTTCCAGCCTGCTCAAAGTATTTATAGTCCAATTGACGTCGTTTTTTGAGGAATATAATTATCCAACTAGCATAGAGAGCAGTCCCCAAAAGAAATACTCCGAAAATATACAGATTATAGCTTGCTAGAACAACGCCAAATATAAGAAATGTAAAGAAAGAGAATAGTAGACTTAAACTACTTGATGTGAGGAATTGCTCTACACGACGATGATCCTCAATGCGTTGCAAAAGATCCCCCATAAGTTTAGTGTCAAAGAACTTCATCGGTAACTTCATCAGTTTGATGAAGAAATCCGAAATAAGGGAGATATTGATGCGTGTAGAGATGTGCAAGAGTATTTTGGAGCGAATGAAGTCAATGGCTGTACGACTGAAAAGTAGCATCATTTGTGCCAATAGAACCAGCCATACGAACCCAAGATCCTTTCCTCCGATGCCAGTATCCACGATGGCTTGTGTGAGGAAAGGAAAGACCAACTGTAATAGTGAGCCAATCAACAAGCCCAGAATGATTTGCGTGAAAAAGCGTTTGTACTTTTTAAGGTAACTCCAGAGAAACTTTAAGCGTCTCTGTGAGGGGAGTCTCTCAGTCTCTTTTTGAGTACAAAACAGTTCTGTGGGCTCAAGTAGTAGAGCGATACCTTTTTCTTCATCATTGGTTTTGGTGCTAATCCAATGCTCACAGAATTCCTCCTTAGTATAGGTAACTAAGCCTTTTGCAGGATCAGCAACATAGACAATATACTTCCCCTTACTGTGTTTCTTTACCTTGTAAACAACAACAAAGTGGTTTTGGTTCCAATGAACAATACAAGGGTGTGGGACTTCCTTTGCCAAAGTATTAAAAGTCAATCGCCCTCCTATTGTTTTAAAGCCAATAGATTCAGCAGCTTTGCTGATACCAAGCAGAGAGACACCTTCCTTATTTAATGCACAAGACCGCCGTATCTTTTCGATATTAGGCTGTAGACCATAATGTTTAGCTATCATTGCTAAACACGATGGTCCACAGTCCATTACGTCATATTGTTTTTGAAAATATAGTTCCTTCTTATACATCACATATTAGGAAGTTTTCGTGGAATAGCCATTTTAGCATTCTTACGTAGCGTCCAAGAGATGAGAAGCCAAGGGCGCAAACTTGAACCTTCGTAAAATGAATGTTGATCGATTGAATAGGAAGGTTGATTGATTTGCGTAACATCCTTCCTTGTACCCCAAAAATAAGGTAAGCCCAAGGAGAAATATAGTTGTTCAGTTGCCTGCCAAGCAATCTGTATATGCGCTTCCATAGGATTTTTGTAGATTGTTTGACTGATGGAAGTGTAGCTACGGTTACGCCAAGATAGAGAAGAATAGATGAAAAAATCTCCGAAATCCCAACGAAAATATCCTTTAATTCCATAAGAACCTAGGGGATTTTGTCCATTAAATGCTTCAGAGGAATAGTCTGTAGTAGCTGATATTTGAAAAGACTCTCCACCATAACTCACATTTACCCCACCATTTGTATTCTTATAAGTACCCTTATTTTGGAACGATTTAATGAGATAAGTACCTTCTTGACGTATGTAGGGTTCTATCATTTGGCTGTAACGATGATGGCTACCAAACAATTCTATGCGGAAATCTCTAAAAGAGTAGTTGTAGTTCAAATCAAACTGATGAATCTGCATCGGAAGAAGGTAGGGGTTTCCTTCCTCTCTCATCCAAGGATTAGTTGACTGATTGAAAGACACAAGGTTGCGACTTTCGGGAAGTTTATTGGTCAAATAGTAGCTTCCTCTCACTGTTTGCAGACAAGGGAGTTGGAAAGTCATACTTACGGCAGCACGCGGTCTCCAGTAGGAATGATTTTTATCAGCCGCTTTCACTGCAAGGCTTTGTAACCCAACAGACGCCATATAATACAACCTCTTCCATTGATTGGAGTAAGTGGCGTGGGTATAGTTGCTCCAAAGTCCCACATAGGTAGTGAGCGAGGGAGCAAAGCTTTGGTTCTTAATTTGATCGTGCGTGTATTCTAGATTATTACCAATGGCAAGAGTTCCATATTGTTGTCTGTCAGAATCATAGTCGATGGATAGCGCATACTGATGGCGGAGAGTAGCAAGGTCTACGAGAGACTTCGTCGTGTCCTTCTCCAGCATTTCTGAATAGTTTTGTTTCAGATCATAAAAGCCATAATTGTATTTGAATAGCGTGGTAAGTGTACTTTGGTTATGAAATGTATGTTCGTGAAAGAGTGCAGCTAAAAAACCACCACTCAGAACATCCTCGTTGCTGGCAGTGTTGAGCGAAACGCTTTTGTTCGAAACATTGTATAGTCCCTTATGCGTTCTTTCTGTTTCATTCCTTGTTCGTTGAGTTTTGAGCAAAGCTGAAAAATAATCAGAGGATTTAGGTAGCCATTTCACTAACAAATCTCCATTAACCCCTCTTGATTGAGAGAGACCCATACCAGACAATTGCTTTATCTGTTGCTCCAATTGTTCCACCGTCTCGTAGCAAACACGGTCTTTTGTCAGATAATCTGTAAAAAGCCCTCCAGAAAGAGCAAAGGTCTTTTTCCCAAATTCAAAATTCGCACCTCCAAAACCTTCTCTCAAAGGAATATCGTGTCTACTACGGAAATCTATATATGAATAAAGGGGAATGCTCTCACGAAGATGGATATTTACAATTTTGGTAAATCCCATCTGTAGATAGCGAGCACTGACAACTTCTGATACCTCAACAGATTCGATGTTTTCTGGGAGAATAGGCTGAATGCCTGAATTGATAAGATGTCCATCTATCAATATGAGAGGAGATTCCCCACTTCGCATTTTCACACTCTGCGACGATATGTCAACTTGTAGCAATGGTATTTCGGAAAGTGCAACGAAAGGGTTTTTCGAAGATTTCGCTTTTCTCGAAAGCTTAAAAATTTCGCCAGTAGCTGTTACTTTGGGTCTTGCTTTCCCCTCTACAACTACTTCCTCTAATTTTATAGCACGCTGTTTGAAAAAGACATTTAGGGTGCTGTCTTTCGAGAAGAATCCTTCTATTCTATATGCTTCGTAACTTGGATGACTAAGTTCTATGCTGTACTTACCAGACTTCGGCAGTGTAAGCACATAGTCTTGTGGCTTGATCACCGAAAACTGTTGGATAGAATCTCCTTCTTGCACAAGCAATTCTACGCTTTCAATAAAGCTATTGTCATAAGTTGCAACGTTTAAACGGAGGTTTACTTGTCCCCAAAGAGGACAAAATCCCAATAGCATCAAAAGCAAGACATAAAAACCTTTGGCATTTTCATTCTTCATCATCATAGATTTGGTGTTTGATTAAATGAGTTTTGAATTGAGTTAGTACATATTCTGATAGATTAAAGTGTGTATTTTTGAGAAAACAAGACCAATTAGAATCTTCTGAAAATCTTTTTTGGCATGGACCTCCACAAGTTGGGTACATAACACATTCTTTGCATTCTTGGGGAGTGAAATCTTCTAGATATTGCATTTTCTCTGTTTTCCACAGAATATTCCCTGTTGTTTGTTCTAAAACACCAAGCGAGTTGTCTTCATCGAACCTATCAATTGTTGTGCATTTAAAGACGTACCCATCGTAATTAAAAACAGCTTGATTTTTTCTATCAGCAAAACAAATTCCACCTTGACTATAATAGTCTACAACGAATTTGTTCTCAAAAAGAAGCTGCATTACACCATCAAGTTGTTCACGAGATATATCCTTAGAATCAACCTGCCATATTTTTTTTAGGATAACCTTCGTTCTTTTCCGATCAAGAGGAAGTAACTCATTTAGTATAGAATTGAAACTTAGGAGTGTATCTTTGTCGTAGTTTATACGGATAGCAACGCGGGAGTCTTTTATGTACCTTTGGATATCTCGTATATTTTTAATCGTCAAAGAGAAGGTGTCAATAGATTTGCAATGAGTATGTTTAATCTTGTTATGCTGTTCCTTGTCCCCATCAAGAGTTATTTGAAATAGGCATTTATAACTAGATAAGAACTCTAGAGTACTCTTTGTACATAATGTTCCATTTGTTGTAAAGTCTAAAAGTAATTCGAAACCTTTTTCTTCACAATAATCACTTGCAAAAGAAACAATCTTTTTTATTGTATTAAAACCAAGAAACGGTTCTCCTCCAAAGAAAGATAGCTTTAGAGTCTTGTATGGCACTCTTTCATAATGAAGAACTATATGTTTTTTTATTGCTTCCACAATCTCATTGGTCATTGTGCTATTGGGGACTCTATTTTCGTAGCAGTACCAACAAGATAAATTGCAATCCAATGTAGGATTTATAATTATATGATATAAAGAAGTGTCTGCTATTTCCTTTTTGCGTTTTTCTTGAATTAAATTGAGTTCGTCAATACTTTTGTTTATGACAAATTCTCCTTCCAAAAGCCGTTGAAACACCTTAGGGAACCGCTCTCTCAATAAAGAAAGTTTGCTTAAGTTATAAAGAGCATAAACCTCCTTAGACAAGAGGATATGATAGCCACTAATAAAACTCGTGCATAGATAGATCTTTGGATGAATTGCCTGAGAGAATTGATATACACTTTTTTTGTACTCCATAGAATGAAAATGAAAAACCACCTAAAATCTTCAGCAGAACTAATATGACAATAAAACTTACAGAAAATCTTAGGTAGTTTCTTGAGTTTGAAAATCTTACTTTATAGGAAAAAAGTAAGGATCAGGTCGATATTCAGTGATTATAGGTTATTTATCACTGCAATTGCCCCAGTTGTTAATCTCGGAACAAACGGAATGATTATTAATCACAGAGCAATTGTTTCCATGATTAATTACATCACATTTGTTTCCATTGTTGATGTCTGAACAATGGTTTCCATTGTTCACATGCTTAAGCATGCTAAAACCGCCAAATAACTCAGACATGCCTTCTGTGGAAACTGTTTCCACGAGATACTTGGGAATCTCATTATGTTTCATTTTTAATGATGATAAGGTTTATATAATACGACAGTAGGATTTTCCTGCTGAAGTTTTTTTTGCACCATAGAAAAACATCCACTTTGCAAATACACAAAACACACACGTCAACAACACAAAATGCTTTTCATATCACAAAGTCTACAAATAAGTACAAAACCGAGGCTTAATGGTCAAATGTCCTCCTAAAAGGGAACAAAAATAGTTTGCACTTCTATATTGAAAGTACACTTTATATTGAAAGAACTCTTGTATAAGATTTTCAATAGACCGAGAAGACTGCATTACATTGTATTTATCCCGTTTCATTGATATGCTGTTATGTTATGTGCTGCGAATATAATCAAATCATTTTACGCACCCAAATAAAACTACCTTTTTCTCACAAAACACAGGATTTAGTGTCAATTGTACAGAAAAATCAGCAAGTGCAACATTATTTTTAGAGTTGATAGAATGCTTTGACAGGTGTACTGGTTTGCAGTTCCTTCCTAGATCTGAAATTGATTTCTTCTGGATACTTATGATTCTTTTATCCGTGTATTTCTCAAAAGAGACTCCTTTTGTTCGGGTAAATCTGTTGCCATTGAGAACAACCTCACACGCGCACATACGCGCACACATACGCGTGTACGCGCGCCTTCCAACAGCGATGTTGTTTTTTTGCTGTCACAAGTGTCACACGCGGAGTAAACTTGGGTGGAAAAACGGTCTATTTTCTAGACAATGGGGAAGAGAAACAAAACCTCTTTCGGTGTCTTCTTCTGTATATTTTCTGCACTTGAATCACGAATTTGTTAAAATTCATTCAGACAGATACTATATCCAGCTGAAATACAATGGGTTACTACATCCCTTGTGACACTTGTGACAGCAAAAATGCAAAAACTCTTGACAGGAGCGTGCGCGTACGCGCGCGAGAAAGGGTGTTTATAGGTATTTTCACAATTCCAATGTTCCCTTTCCTGTTTCTATTTCAGAGCAAAGGATTTCTCGGCTTCTCCCCCTTTATTGAAAACAACACGTCAGTTTCAATAAAACAACACGTCAGTTTCAATAAAACGACACGTCGTTTTCAACAAAACAACACGTCGTTTTCAGCAAAACAACACGATGTTTTCGACAAAACAAACCGTGGGTTGTGAGGAAGCGGCACGCGCTTTCCGACAATACCCTCTTCGGACAATGCACAACAAGCGGAGGAGAACAGAAAAAACAGCAAAAAACAAAATACCCTTGATTTAACAAGTAAGAATTGTCAAAATCAAGGGTAAGAAAAATTTTTTGTTGCTTTTCGGCCTTTTTTTCACGCTTTGCCCCTATTTCAACCCCTATATCAATGAGGGGGAATGAAGTGAGGAGAAGAAAATGTGACTACGAAAAGCACCGAAAAGCCGTAGTGCATTTAGCGCGTGAGCAACTCCAGTGTGGAAAGTTTGTGGAGCACACTGGCTTGAATCATTTGTTGCGCTTGTTCAAGTTCGCCCATTTGGAGGGATTCACCATAAGCTTGCTTGTAGTATTGCTCCGCTTCGTTGTACTTCTTGAGTTCACGATAAGAGTCGCCTACCATCACAAGATAGTTGATTTTATTCATCAACACTTTCTCGGAAGGAATCGCCACCTTGAGCCATTCGATGGCTTGTTCGTGGTCGGCAGCACTGAGTTTATTGCCAGCAGCGTAATAGAGGGATTGCGCAGCCATGGCATAGTCGGCTGCATTGGCGTCAGCACCGAGGGTGGCAAGATATTGGCGCATGAGTTTGAGATACTGTGCCACATCCTTGTTCTTGTAGATGGCAAAGAGGGCATTGTAGTAGTCGCGCGACTTGTCGTAGGGGGTGGCACTGGTGAACTTGATGACGTCGTAGGCCTTTTTGTAGTCAGTACGGATTTTTTCGAGATAGGTTTTGTAGCTCTCATCACCTTTCTTGACGAGTTTGAGCATACGTTCATCGTTTTTCTCCACCACGTAGTAAGCAGCAGGCTCACCCACAGCAGCCATCCATGCGTCCATGTTCTTGCTGATGTAGTCTACCAAGCGATAGGTGGTTTCTTCGTCGTCGCCTCCGAGATAACCAATGATGATGTAGTCTTTGCGATTGATAAGACTATTGTCGCTCATCTTCTTCTCGATGTAGGCTTGATAGATTTTGCGCACGCGCACCACCCATTTCTCAGCGTCCATACCATCTTGTGTGGTGAGAAATTGGGGAGCAAGGGTGAGCAAATCTTGCTGAATGGTGAGGTCATTGGGGTTTTGGCGATACTCCTTGTAGAGTTGCTCAAAACCTTTCACTTCTCCCACGGCAGTCTGGGCCATGGCCATGAGTTCTTGAGCGTTCATATAGCCCACATTGATGGACAGGGCTTTGCCTTCTCCATCGAAGATGCCTAGTGTGGGAAAAGCCTCAACTTTATAAGTTTTGGCAACATCTACGTTTTCGGGCTTTTCAGCATCAAGTTGAACAGCAACAAAATGCTTGTTGAAATATTCTCCCACTTCGGGCTGGGTGAAGATTTGTTTCTCCATCTTTTTGCAAGGTCCGCACCACACTGCGTAGAAGTCCACAAAGAGGGGTTTCCCTTCGGACTTAGCTTTGGCGAGGGCTTGTGCAAAAGTGCCTTTGAAAAATTGGATGCCTTTGCCTTCTTGCGCCATAGCTGGAAGGGCTAGGACGGTGCAGATAAGAGCAAAGAGGAAAATGCGAATTTGTTTCATTGTGCCTCGTTTTGGTTGTTATCAACTGTTGTGTTAGTAGAGGTAGAAGCGTCGGCGGGTGCATCGGTGGAAGCGTCGGTGGTGGTTTCAGCCTTGTCTTTGACGATGAAGGTGAAGAGTCCTTTGAGTTCGCGCGAATAGCCCTCGTTGGTGACACGAAGATTGACGGTGTAGCGTCCATTGGGGAGCGTAGCCACGGCTTTGGGGAAGAGGTTGATGGTGCCTCCACTCACGGTGACGAGTCCTTCTTGCACGGCTTTGTTGAAAGCAGCAGCATCAGCACCTTCGCTCACGGTGACGCTTTGGAAATAGAAATTGACGGGGTTAGTGCCCGACACCCCTTGTATGCGCTGTGACGACCAGGGAGCAGGATATTCGTGGGTGAGGCTGTGCACATCATCATCGCTTACTTGACGATATACCACTAATTCTTTGTTGGAAAAAGAAGCATATTCAGTGTCAAGATAACCCACCGTGGTTTCGTGGCACGCGGTGAGGACTGAAGTGCTGAAAAGGCTTGCGAGCAGCAAGCAGGAAAGGAGGATTCTTTTCATATCACAAAGGGAGTGAAGATTAGAATTCGAGGAGGGTGAAATTGTATTGTAGAGAGTGCACCGTACCAGTTTTTGTGCGGATGTTGTGAGATGCAACGACACGCTCTATTTGTGTGGTGGGCGACACCACGTGGAGAGTCAAAGGACCTGCACCGGCTACTCCTCCGAAGGTGGAAGCAAAGGTGTACATCCACAACTTTGTGCCAGAGGCCATAGTGTAGATTTTACCGCCTGTGCCGATGGCTTTTCCGCTGGTGGATTTGACACCGCGAACAAAGTTTTCGAGGAGGAGATTTTCATTGGGGATGACGTGCGACAACACGATTTGGCGACACGAATCGACGCTGATTTCGTCAATGAGCTGCATAATCTGACTGTCGGTGGCGATGTTCTTGTCGAAAGCGGCACGCGTGGTCACTGTGGCTGCATTGTTGAGAGTGTCAGAGCCTTCGGGAGTGTCGGGAGTGGCAATCGTGTCGGGGACAGTGGGGGTGACCGTAGAGTCGTTGCCATTGCCCGTGTCTGTGCTGTCCACTGGGTTGTTGGTGCTGGTGGAATCGTTGTCTCCGTTTGCGGCCACAGGAGTGTGGATTTTGAGCAGATAGCGGCGGATGCTATGATTGGTGGGGGCAATGAAGGTGATTTGATTGCCATACTCACTTTTCCCCTCAAAAACGTCATTGAGTCCAGCACGCTCGATGAGATGAACGAGATAGCTATAATTATAGGGATCTCCTTTGAAATAAGTGAGCATCGAAGTGTCGTGGTAGGCTTGGGCACGTCCTGTTTCTACGAAATCGTAGTCGGTGCAGGAGGCGAAGCACCCTATGAAGAGAAGGCAAAGAAAGAAGATGCCTTGTTTGATGCGATGTGTCATATCTTTGATGTATTTCCTTCGTGAGGTTCGTGGAAAACTAGTTGTTATAGCGGTGCCAATAGGGGCGTTGCAAAATCAAACCATTGATGACTTTGCCGTCTTTGTCACGCTGTGCACCATAAGGCACGGGAAGATTGAGTGCACCGTCGGCAATGTCTTGCTTGGTGAGTGTGCTCCATTTGCCAGGGAGGTCAGTTTTGATGTAGCCATTGCGCAAGATGTCGTAGTAGCGTGTGTCGTTTTCCAACACAAATTCGCGTTCACGCTCGTGGAAAATAGCGCGTTTGAGGTCGCTTTCTCCGTTGGCAGGATAGGCCGCAGCACCCGCGCGAGCGCGAATGACATTGAGATCAGCCATAGCTTCGCCAGTGCGCCCTAGTTTGTTGAGACATTCTGCACGCAACAAATAGATGTCGGCCAGACGCCAATAGACATAGTTGGCATCAATGCTCAAGAAGGATTTTCCGGCTTCAGTGCCTTGGTCGACGGTGTAGACGGCATTGCGGAACTTGTAGGGCACGGCATAGTCTGTGCCTCCTGCCAGATGCGCCTCATCTTGCTTGTAGAAGAAAGCGGTGCGACGCAAATCTCCTGCATCGGGATAAAGTTTGTTGACCGTGGAGCGGTGCAAACGATATTCGGCTTGCGCGAGGTCACCTTCGAGTTTGGTGTCGTTGACTGGCCAAGTGGCATAGAACGTGGCGACATCATTCTTGGTGGTGGCTTCGTTGTCACGGCTTTTGTCGTAGGCTATAGAGAAAATCTCTTCGGGATTATTGGCCGTGGGGTTGGAGAGGAGTTGGCAAAGGGCTTCGGGACTCTCTACCAGGCTATAATTGCCGGCATCGCCTTTGATGAGGTGAGTGGCATATTCCACACTCTTTTCATAAGCGGCTTTGGCATCTACGTTGGAGTAGCCGTAGAGTTCGGCCATACTTCCTTTCCACGCATAGAGATGGGCAAGGAGGGCTGCTGCACTTCCTTTGGAAGCGTATTGCTTGCTCGCAACACTTGCTCCAGCTGCATTGCGGAGTTGAGAGAAGTCGGGAAGCATATTGTAGGCTTGCTCAGCGTGAGTGATGCCTGCTTCAAGCACTTCTTGTTGAGAGGAAAGGTTGTAGACACGAATTTCTTTGGCATCGGTGGGCACAACGGCTTGACCGTAGGCGCGTGCGAGTTGGAGGTAACCAAATCCGAGGGCGAAGTGTGCCTGACCCGCGTGATAGTTGTAGCGGTCTTGGGTGAGTCCTTTGGTGGAACCGATGTTTTCGAGCAGAAGGTTTGACTCAAAAATCATTCGATAGATGCCAACCCAAT
Organism: Prevotellaceae bacterium; assembly: GCA_905371275.1. GTDB lineage: Bacteria > Bacteroidota > Bacteroidia > Bacteroidales > Bacteroidaceae > Alloprevotella. Next base: position 12,484 of record CAJPLH010000008.1, on the reverse strand, counting down.
CGGCAGAACTTTCCAGGATGGTTCGTGGGTTTCCTTCACGAAGTTGTTGGTCGAACTGCGATTCGTCAGCAAGAAGCCCAATTCGCGTGATGGGTCGCACAGCGTCCATAGCATTATTGAGATAGAAATGTATGGTGCTTGTGGTGGTGTTCAATTCGCTTTCTGAGGAAAAAGCGTTGGAATAGGTGATGGCATTCTCTGGTGTGAAATCTAAGTTGCAAGATACCAATCCCAAACTAAGAAAAGCGGAACAGAGATAGGGGATGAATTGATGCTTCATTAGAATTTGAAATTAAGCCCGAGGGTGAGTTGACGATTCAGAGGATACATTGCGCCGGTGTCTTTACCAGTGGCAGGGTTGATGATTTCAGGATCGATGCCAGAATAGTTGGTGAGGAGGAAGAGGTTTTCTCCTGTGAAGTAGACGCGTCCCTCAGTGAGTCGAAGTGCCTTGGTGATTTTTGCAGGAAGGGTGTAGCTGAGGGTGAGTTGTTTGAGACGCAGGTAGCTCACATTTTCAATGTTGCTATCAATTTCACCGTCGAATTGTCCGACATAGCCGTCGTCAGCGAATTCCAACGAAGGATAGTCTGCACGGTCACCTTCTTTTGCCCAGAACTTGGCTTTGGTGAAGTCGTTCATCACTACACCAAACTTCTTGTTGAACAAGAAGGCTCCGCCTTTCACCATATTCATCATGCGCTGACCAATGGTGTAGGTGGTGAGGAAGGTGAGGGTGAAGTTTTTGTAGGTGAAGGTGTTGGTGATACCTCCCTGAGCAATGGGCAGAGCCGAACCTGCATAGTAGAGGTCGTTGCTATTGATGATGCCATCGCCGTTTTGGTCTTTGATTTTGCGACCACCGGGGCGAAGGGGATGGGTCAGCGAACCGAAGGAGAGGGGTACGCGTTTTCCTTCCTGACTATAATAATAGGGGATTTGGCTCTCGTTTTGCACAATTCCTTCATCGTGATAGGTGTAGATGCCGTAGATGGGACGACCGAGGACTTTGTCGTTGAGGTCTTTGCCATCATAAGAAGAGAGGAATTTGTTCCAGTTGCGAGAGATGTTGAATCCTAAATCCCAAGTGAATTCTTTGGTGCGATAGAGTGAGGCGGTGACGTCTAGTTCCAGACCTTCGTTGGAGATGGAGGATGCGTTTGTCCAAACGTTTTTGGAGATGAAGAAGTTACCAGGCGTGGGCACTTGCATCAACAAATCGTGGGAGTACTTGTAGTAGTAGTCGGTGCGCACCTTGATGCGGCTGTTGAGGAATTCGAGGTCTAAACCCAAATCGTATTGGTCGCTCTTTTCCCAAGTGAGGTGACTGTTTGCCATTTCACTGGGTTGCAAACCGGATTCTCCCATAAAGATGTTGGACTCTTCCATCAGTCCGTGCGCCAAATAGGCTTCTTGGAACTTTTGTCCGCTTCGTCCCCAAGAGGCGCGGAATTTACCGTAAGAGAGATACCAGATGTCGCGCATAAAGTTTTCTTGACTAAATGCCCATCCTGCGGCTACTGAAGGGAAGGATGCCCAGCGCACATCGCGACCGAAAACGGAAGATCCGTCATAGCGCACTGAAGCTTCGAGGAGATAGCGACGATCGTAGTTGTAGGCGATGCGACCGAGATAACTCATCATTTGTTGTTCTTCGCGATTGGTCTGTATGCGTTGAAGATACTCTCTGCGACCTTCTACATCACGTCCTTGTGGCCAGCCTTCACCAATTTCATAGATTTTGTTGGTGGGGCCGCCAGAAGCGTTGCCTTTGATGTTTTCGGAGAGGTCGTAGGTGGTGGTGAAACCTCCTAAGAGTTCAAAGTTGTTCTTTTCTTTGAGGGTGAATTTGTAGGTGAGGGTGTTTTCCCACTGTATCATAGCCGTCATAGAACGTGTGCTCTCCACCGATGAGAGGTTGTTGTTGTTCAAATAGGTGGGACGGAACATATGATTGTTGGAGAAGTAGGCATCAACCGAAGCTGTGGTGAGGAACTTCAAACCAGGGAGGAAGGTGTAGTCTGCTCCCATAGTTAGACGTGGATTGAACATACCATTTCGGGCACGAACATCACGAACGCGCTGCAAGGTTTGCTCTTCTGCCACGGAACCTGCTCCTGGGTAGACGGTGGGCATTTGTTTGGGATCGACTTCTAGACCTTGGATGCTGGAACCGCTGATGGCGCTTTGTTTGGCATAGGAGAGATTTACTCGGGTGAAGAAGTTGAGTTTCGGCGAAAGACGCAAATCTAAATTGGTCAAGAAGCTGAGACGTTGGAATCCGCTGTTGATTTGGATGCCTGTCTCATCATAGAGACCAAGGCTCACGAGATAGCGGGCATTGTCGGTGCCGCCGCGAGCGTAGAAATTGCCCGAGGTGACTTTACCAATTTGGAAGAAGTATTTCCACCAGTTGGTGTCGTTATTGTAGAAACTATTGAGGGAGTCTTGCACGGCTGCGGGTACTGTGCCATCTTCTCCGAGCACATTACCATTTCCCCAGAAATAGTCGTAAGCACCGTCACCAAATTGTGACCTGCCATAGGATTGTCCGTAGCCGTTGGGAAGGACGTAATTGCCTGTGATGTAGTCGTAATAGCCGTAGCGTTGATGGCGCGCAAGGAGATTGTGCACATAACGCTCGCCATTACCGCGCATTTGCAATGGGGTTTTGGGGAGGAAAGAAAGGCTTTGCGAGAGAGTGACTCCGAATTCGGGACGACCGAGACGACCTTTCTTGGTAGTAATCAAAACGACACCATTACCAGAACGTGAACCATAGAGGGAGGCGGAAGCTGCGTCTTTCAACACTTCTACGGACTCGATGGTGGTGGGGTCTAGTCCGGCAAGGGCATTAATGCCGCCTGTGGCTTCGGCTGAGACGTTGGAAATGGGCACTCCATCGATAACGAAGAGGGGGGTGCCGTCGTTTACACCTTTGGTGTTGAGCGAACTGATGCCGCGAATGTTGATGCGTGCACCACCACCTCCAGGAGAACCGGAAACGTTGGTGACGGCTAGACCTGAGAGTTGACCTTGCAATAGATTTTGAATGCTAGGTGCAGGGGTATCTTTGAGTTTGTCGGCTTTGATGCTGCTCACAGCGCCTACGAGTTCGCGAGAGTTGCGCTCACCATAGGCAACAACAGTGGCCTCTCCTAATTGGGTAGCCATTTCTTTGAGGGTGATGCGGGGCACAACGCCATTGGCAAACTTCACAGTGGTGGATTGATACCCGATAGAGGATACCAAGAGTTCACCACTCTTGACGGTGGTAGGCAACACGAAGGTGCCGTCTTCTTGGGTCATCGTGACGAAAGTGGTGCCTTTGAGCTGCACATTGGCGGACATCACGGGGTGTCCGGCTCCATCGCGCACCAATCCGCGCAAACCTTGTGGTGCTGTTTGCTGAGAAGCGGTGGCATTGGTAGCGCCAGTTTGTGCTGCGGTGGATGGAGTTGCAGCAGCATTGCGCATCACGCGCAACTGTTTGCCTTGCAGACTATAAGAGAAGGGGGTGTTCTTGAAAAGGAGGGCAAGCGCTGCTTCGGGAGTGGTTTCATCGAAATCTACCGTAACAGCAACGGGGAATTGTCGCACGGCTTCTCCACCTTCGAGTTGATAACCGCCTTTTTGAACGACATAGTTGAGCACCGTCCACAGATCTTTTTCCTTGAAGGAAACGGTGAGTGTGGTGGGTGTGGTCTGCGCTTGTGCTGTCATTGCAGGTGTTCCAGCAAGAAGGACACCTCCCATGAGGGCGACTAGACTTAGGCGCAGGGGTGAGTTATGTTGTGACATATCTTTATAACGAGGTTAGGAGAGATGAAACTTAATTGTGTTCCCACTTTTTATTTTCGGGAGCTTGACTCTTGACGATGATGAAACGCTGACGTGCATCGTTGAGGAGTCGTTGCAAGACTGCAGAGAGGTCGGCGGGTTTTACATCCGACACACGAACGCTTTGCTCTGCTGGTGCTGCTGTATTGGCTTTGTTGGAAGTGGCTGCATCGACAGATTTCTTGGCACTTGTGCCTTTGCCATTGCCTGAAACGCTTGTGGTTTTGCTAGATGCATTCGCCACGGGCAGTTCTGGCACATTTCCAGTTTCGACGTAGTTGTTGAGGAGAGCAAGCCATACTCCGAGTCCTAATTGCGAAGTTTGCTGTTTGTCGCGCTCTTCTTCGTCTAGGATGAAGGGGATTTGTACCTTTTTGAAGGCGTCGTTGTCGATGTTTCCAGCTGCCATTGCGCGCAAAATCTCTAAAGTGCGTGCCTTCAAATGATCTGCTTTTTCACGAGAAGTGGAGAAGTGGATGGAGAGGGTGGCACGTTCTACGGGTGACACCACGTGATTTTCTCTGACGGCAATGCTATAGGTGGCTTGTTCGCGCTCACGAAGTTCGTCGAAGAGCACATTTTGCAAAAGTGGTTCGATGAGGGGGAGGGCAAGTACCTGGCGTTCGCTGAGATGGGGCTGATCGAGTATGAAGGAGAGTTCGACTTCTCCCATATCTCCTGGGGTGTCTACTTCGAATTGTCGATCGATGATGCGTTCTTTACTGGTGAAGTCGCGAGCAGCATAGTCGGCTGGAGTAAATGCTTTGCGTGGTTGTTTTGCATCACCAGGAAGGGCTGCGAGATAGGTGGTGACGAGTCGCTTAGCTTCTGCTTCTGAAAGGTCGCCAACTAGGCAAGCGTTGAAATGCGCTGCGTTGCCGAAGTGTTCTTTGTAGAGACGTTCCAGGTCATTGAAGCGCATCTTGGAGAAGAAGGCTTTGTCTTCGCGTGGATTGTCGGGAGTGATGGGAGAAAGTACTTCTTGCACTTGACGATCGACGGCTTCTTTTCCGACTTGTGGACGAGAAGCCCAGACGTATTCTTTGCGTTGCAACCACTTGTCGAACACGGGTTGTGAGAAGTTTTGACGAGCTAACACCAAATACAGGTAGGAGAAAAGGGCATCGGCTTCATCGGTTTTGCTGCGGGCTTGGAATCCATCGAGATAGTCGTTGATGGTGAGGTCTACTTCAATGGGGCGGTTGCCTAACCAACTGGCGAGTTGGTTGCGAGAATACTTATAGACTCCGGACTGCATAATCAGTCCTTGCATAGCAGCAAAGGAAGCTAAATCTTCGGTTTTGACTAACATCTGTCCGCCATTGGCTGCTGCGAGAAGCATGACTTCGCCTTTTAAGTCGTTGGGGAGGGATTTGTAAACGACTTTCATGCCATTGGAAAGTGTCCATTCCACAGCTTCAAGCGAAGGCAAGCGTTGTTCGCGCACTATTTTGCCTTGGGGAAGTGCGAAGTCAATGAGATTTTTGGGTGCTGAATCTTGTTGCGGTGCTTCTCCATCGTCGGCTTTTACGGAAGCGAGGAGTTTTTCGGCCTCATCTTGAGTTATCGCTGGTTCTTTTTCTGACGCGGTGTAAGCTACAAAGGCGAGATTTCGGGTGTGTCCCATCTTTTCTTGCAACCAGGCTTGTAGGTCTTCTGCTTCGAGTTCTACAAGTGTTTCGAGGTTGTCTTGCAACTGTGCTCGGAGTTCTTTGAGCGGAGTTCCATAGAGGAAATTACGACGATATTGGTCGAAGAAGTTATCGGGAGTTCCTAAATTTTTGTCGTCATCCAGGGCTTGTTTCATGCCATCGTAGAGCGACTGTTTGGCATTGTCAAAGAGTTGCTCGGGAATGGGTTGCAACAAACGGCTACGTTCATTCAGCACTTGTTGCATTGCTGTGACGTCTTTGCCACGATAGGGCACTACATCCCAGGCAAATTGTCCATAACCGCGCACCAATGGGGAATAACTTACGGATGCTGCGATGAAATCTTCGCGGTTGTCATTGCGCAAATAAGCGAAATACTTGGGTGCGATGTCGTTAAACAACTGCTGAAACAGGAATTCCTTGGTGGCTGCTTGTCCTTGCAGACTAGTGGGCGTGGCTACTCGTTGGTAGAGTCCATAAGAGTGTGACTGATTTTCTGCATCTACAAAACGATAGTAGAGGGGCGTTGAATTGTCGGCAATAGCAAAATCTGCGCGCACCTCGGCTTTCTTTGCCTTCTTGATGCTACCGAACATTTCTTTTACCTTTGCTTCATAGACTTCTGGATCAATGTCTCCCACAATGACGACACATTGAAGGTCGGGACGATACCAAGTGCGGTAGAAACGTTGCACATCTTTTGCTGTGAGTGTTTCTAGCGACTTCAAGGGGCCGATGACGTTGCGTGCAGCATATTGTGAGTTGTTGTAAACCACAGCAGCAATGCTATCGCTCAAACGCTTCGACACCGTGTTGCGCTGACGCCATTCTTCTATGACGATGCCGCGCTCTTTCTCTGTGTCTTTGTCGGTGATGTTCACTCCGTCGCACCAATCACGAAGCACCATCATCACAGAGTCTGTGAGTCCGGGTGCAGCAGTGGGCACTTCACTGATGGAAAAACGCGTTTCGTCTTGTCCTGTGCGCGCATCGTAATCGTAGAGTCCGCGCTGGCGCAACCATGTCATCACTCCTTGAGGATAATGTTTGGTGCTATTGAATGCCATGTGTTCTAGGAAGTGCGCAAGCCCTTGCTGTTTGTCATTTTCTAACAATGCACCAACATTTTGCAACAAATAGAAATGCGCCGTGCCTTGTGAACCTCCTGCATCTTTGCTGATGTAGTAGGTCAAGCCGTTGGGAAGTTTTCCCGTGCGGAGCGTTGATATTTGTGCGTGCGCTGTGCCGACGCCAACGAAACTAGCGGCGGACAGACAGAGCGAGGGCAGGAGTACACGGTGGGTAAGTCGAGAGAAAAAGTTCATCTGTGATAAAGGTGTTAAAGCGCGAGTAGAAACTTCAGCGTTATTTCAATGAAGATCTGAGGTTTCTACTCACGCTCATCAATGATTTCATCGCACGTGCGTGGGAATATCTTGATTATTTCTTAGTTGGTTGAGTGCTTCTTGGACAATGTTGTTTCGTTGATTGACAAAATGATAGAAGTCACTCGATTCATACAATCCGTTGATAAACATAGACTTCAGACTAAAACGCAAATCTTCTATTGTATTTGCGAGTTCTTTGTCATCTTTGGGGGTGATTTTCTTGGCCTTTGCTGCGGCTAAGATTTCATCTATCAGCGACTGAGGAACAACAAAGTCGCGCTCAAAGGCTGCAAAGGTCTTATATTGCTGACGGAGTTCCTTGCGATGATTGTCGATATAGCGTAAAGTTGTCTCTGTGATGAGATTGTTGCGACGAAGTGCAACGTGAAATTTGGTGATTTGTGCCGTATCCAGCGGTACAAACACATCTGGCATAACGCCGCCACCACCATATACCACACGATTATCCACCAAAGTGTGGAAAACTTGCGAAGAATCCAAACGAATAGAGTCTTTGTGCAGGAGTTCTCCGTGTGTGTAGCGTTGTTCTAGATCTTGCGCATACTCATCTTTCTTTCCTTTTTCATAAGGTTTCTGGATACAACGTCCTGAAGGGGTGTAATAGTGACTGGTGGTCAAACGAATCATCGAACCATCGGGTAAATCTATGGGACGCTGCACCAAGCCTTTACCAAAGGTGCGACGACCTACCACCAATGCGCGGTCATGATCTTGCAACGCTCCAGTGACGATTTCGGCAGCTGACGCACTATACTCGTCTACTAACACTATGATTCTACCTTGACGGAACAAACCACCACCTTCTGAATTCAACACTTGCTTGGGTTGGTTGCGACCTTGTGTATAAACCACTAATGAACCTGGACGCAAGAACTGTCCTGCTACATCCACAGCCGCTCCCAAATAACCGCCGCCGTTGCCTTGAAGGTCGAGAATCAAATCCTTCATTCCTTGCTTTTTCAAAGTCTGCAAGGCTTTGCGTATCTCTTCGCCTGTAGTAGCTCCAAAACGGTCGAAACGAATATAACCTACTTCGGGAGCAATCATATAAGTAGCTTCTACAGTGTTCATTGGGATTTTGTCGCGAACCACTACGAAGTAGAGTACTTCTTTCACTCCGCGACGCACAATGCCTAATCTCACTCTGCTTCCTTTCGGACCACGCAGCAATTTGACAATGCTGTCTTGGCGCATCTTCACACCAGCGATGGCACGTCCATCTACAGACACTATGCGGTCGCCATTGACAATTCCAACCTTTTCAGAGGGGCCCTTCTTGATAGTTTGCACCACAACCAGTGTATCTGACAGGATATTAAATTGGATACCAATCCCCTCAAAGTTGCCTTCAAGTGGTTCGCTCATCTTCTTAGTTTCCTCAGGATCACTATATGCGGAGTGTGGATCGAGTTTATCGAGCATTCCTCTGATTGCATCTTCCACCACTTTCTTTTGGTTTACAGAATCTACATAAAGTTGTGTAATTGCGAGTTGTGCCATCTGGAGTTTGCGCACTTGCGTCACATCTACATCGGAAATAGACGAACGAGATTGTGCAAAACCGCAAGACACACTGGTGAGCAAAAGCATCACACTAGCAAGAATGATTCTGAAATAGCGATATGACTGCATAAATGTTGGGATAATGTCTGAAGTTGAAAGAGTAGAAGGAGTAGAAGGAGCTGAAGGAAATGAAAGAGCTGAGGGAGTAGCAGGAATTGAAGGGGTTGAAAGTTATCGCACAACAGAGAGATTGTGGGTATATCCTCCAACATCTCAGGAAGTGCATTGGACAAAGCTAGTCGCTCTGCGCTACTGGGGGAAGAAAAGCACTTACGTCTTTGCCAAAAGCCAAAAGTTCGCGCACGATGGTCGAGGAAATGTCTGCATATTGAGGTTCGGTGAAAAGCAACACCGTCTCCACTCTCGACAATCGATGATTGATACTGGCAATATCGCGCTCATACTCAAAATCCTTGACCGAACGGATGCCACGAAGCACAAAACCGGCTCCTTCTCTACGTGCTAAATCAGCAGTTAAGTCGGAATAAGCCACCACGCTCACCTTTGATTCCGAAGCATATACTTTTTGGATAGCTTCCACACGAGCTTCTGGAGAGAGAAAGGAGCGTTTATTCGTGTTGTACCCCACCCCAATCACGATTTTATCAAACATCTCTAGTCCTCTTCGCACAATAGATGCGTGACCGATGGTGAAGGGGTCAAAACTCCCAGGAAATATAGCAATGCGCATAGTTGGATAACGCGATAATGGTCTAGTTATTATGAGAATGTGGGAAACGAAATCAGGGGATTCCGAAATATGGATAGACTTACACGGAGTGAAGAGAAAACACGAAACCAGAAGATTCCGAAGTATGGAGACTAGATGAAGAGATAAGCAAGTGAGAAGAAGTGGAGAACAGAAGACGAGGTCATCTGAAAACTACGAGAACGCTAACACTGAAATCAGAGGATGCAGTGCAACCTTTTCCGACATAGCTACACTTCCTCCACCAAATCTTCTTCTACAACGAGATTGTCGATGATGAAGTTCTGACGTTCCATTGTGTTCTTTCCCATATAGTACGCCAACAACTCTTTCACCTTGTCGCTCTTGTGCAACGTAACTGGTTCAAGACGCATATCGGCTCCGATGAAATTCTTAAACTCATCGGCACTAATCTCACCCAATCCTTTGAATCGCGTGATTTCTGGATTTGGAGACAAGCGCTCTATCGCAGCCATACGTTCTTCGTCACTGTAGCAATAGATAGTTTCAAACTCTGTGCGACCAGCTTTCCGTTTTGCACCACTTGTCTTGCCAGCTTTCGAGGGTTCTTCCGCTGATTTGTCGATGGAATCGGCATTTTTTACCGTTTTCTTTCCCTTCGCGGTCGATTTTTTGTCTTCTTCCGCTACAGACTTCTCAGCTTTCTTCTTGTTGCGCACACGGAATAGAGGCGTTTGCAAGATGTAAACGTGTCCTTTTTTCACCAAATCGGGGAAGAATTGCAGGAAGAAGGTCATCATCAACAAGCGAATGTGCATACCGTCTACATCGGCATCGGTAGCAATAATCACTTTGTTGTAACGCAAACCATCCAATCCATCCTCAATGTTGAGCGCAGCTTGCAGGAGATTGAACTCTTCGTTCTCATACACCACCTTCTTCGTTAGCCCATAAGAGTTGAGCGGTTTTCCGCGAAGCGAAAATACAGCTTGCGTATTGACATCGCGACACTGCGTGATGCTTCCCGAAGCGGAGTTTCCCTCGGTGATAAAGATGCTAGAGTCGAAACGCAAATCCACCACTTCATCTTGTCCGCGTTTGGGTTTGGGGGGTGCATCGTTGAGGTGCACGTGACAGTCGCGGAGTTTCTTGTTGTGAAGATTCGCTTTTTTGGCGCGTTCGCGAGCAAGTTTCGTCACACCAGCAATGGCTTTGCGCTCCTTCTCGCTTTCTTGTATTTTTTGTTGGATAACTTCTGCAACATCTAGGTTCTTGTGCAAATAGTTGTCCACTTGTTCTTTGATGAAATCCCCCACAAACTTATTGACACTCACGCCACTAAGTGCAAAAGGATTACCATTTTTATCTTTATCGGGTGCCATTGTCAGCGATCCCAATTTGATTTTGGTTTGCGATTCAAACATTGGTTCCACCACTCGCACAGCGATTGCTGCCACAAGTCCGTTGCGCACATCTTGCACTTCGTAGTTTTTACCGAAATACTCTTTGATAGTGCGCGCTATGTGTTCCTTGAAAGCACTCTGGTGCGTACCGCCTTGGGTGGTGTGCTGACCATTGACGAAGGAATAATACTCCTCGCCGTATTGTCCCGTATGGGTGAAAGCAATGTCGATGCTCTCTCCTTTCAGATGCACAATGGGATATAAGCCCTGCGCAGTCATATTGTCGGTGAGAAGATCTTCCAATCCATTGCGAGAAATGATGCGACGACCGTTATAATAGATAGCCAGTCCCGTGTTGAGATAGGTGTAGTTGCGCAACATCGTTTCGATAAACTCACTGTGAAAGCGATAGTTGAGGAAGAGTTCAGCATCGGGTTCAAAGTAGATAAATGTACCATTATCTTCCTCCGTTTCTCCCATCACGTCAGAAACGAGTTTTCCACCTTCAAAGATGGCTTCGCGATATTGTCCATCACGATGCGAGCGCGCAATAAATTTCTTAGACAGCGCATTCACGGCTTTCAAACCCACACCGTTCAATCCCACAGAAGCTGTATATTGGTCGTTGTCATACTTACCACCCGTGTTGAGTTTGGATACCGCAGGCACCAAACTTCCCAAGGGGATGCCACGACCATAGTCACGAATTGATGCTGTGAGATCGTCTTTGATGTCTATTTCAATCTTCTTACCAAAACCCTCGTTGAATTCGTCAATAGAGTTGTCTATACTCTCTTTGAGCAACACATAAATGCCGTCTTCTGCGTGTGCACCATCTCCCAAACGTCCGATATACATACCCGGACGCATACGAATATGGGTCATATCGTCAAGATGACGAATCGAATCTTCGCCATAATCGGCAGCATTACGCACGTTAGCATCGAGGAGTTCAGACATAGAGATAAACTATAAACAAACTGTTAGGAACTTAACATAAAGGGAACGAAAACTAGGTTGGTAGAAGATGCCCTCATCGAGCATTCGATGTCTATCCACTTCCTATTTCTTAAACCAGGGATTTTTGAAAACAACGACGACGTTTGTGCACCTCGTTGTCGAGCGCCTTCCACTGGTCTTGCGTGGGTTGGTTGGTTTCCAACTGAGGATTGCTCTCAGCGTATTCAAAACCAAGTTCTTTTGCGATGGGGATAATGTCGGCAAACATCAAGGCATTGACGCCTTTATTCTGATATTCAGGGAGCACGGCTATGAGCAGCAGCTCCACAACCTTTGACTTCTTGAATTTCAAAGCTTTCAGCAGATGCCACCAGCCGAAAGGGAAGAGTTTACCTTTCGCTTTTTGCAAAGCACGAGCTAAAGACGGCATACAAACCCCCATTCCAATGGGTTCTCCCTCTTCATTTTCCACCACGGTGAGCAAACGCAAGTCGAGCAGTTTTAGATATTCATCGGCATATTTGTCTACTTGTTTGCGAGTGAGTTCACTAAATCCGAAAAGAGGCGCATAAGCCCTATTTACTACGTCAAATATCTTATAAACGTAGCCATCAGTCTTCAGTTCTTTGACAGTCTTAAACTTACGCACTCTTAGTTTCAAACGCTCCCCCATACGACGCGCCACATTGAAATAGCGTTCCTGGTCGGCTTCATGCCCATTCACAGGCACAAAGATTTTACGTTCTACCCAGTCTATCTCGCGTTCATATCCCCAATGCTCTAGATGCTTGGGATAATAGGGGTAGTTGTAGATGGTAGCCATGGTGGAAAGTTTGTCGAAACCTTCAATGAGCATACCTTCAGGATCGAGATCAGTGAACCCCATAGGACCAATGATTTTGTCACAGCCCTTTTGTTTCCCCCACTCTTCAGCGTGGTTCAACAAAGCGCGACTCACTTCCAAATCGTCCACAAAGTCAATCCATC
>CAJPLH010000007.1 GCA_905371275.1 Prevotellaceae bacterium | reverse complement strand
GCACGAATGGAAAGGATGGTTGCACTCCCACCTTTAGCGCAGCACAAGACAAAGAAAACACCAACGACCCTCGTTTCTACTGGACGGTGACTTGGTGCGATGGTACTACGGAGTTCATTAAAGCCAATGGCGAGAAAGTTGTTGCCAAAGCACAAGATGGCACCAATGGTAAGGATGGTGCACCTGGACAAAATGGTGCTACTGGTCCTCAAGGTCCCAAAGGCGACAAGGGCGATAAGGGCGACAAAGGGGATCAAGGAGAAACAGGTCCTCAAGGTCCTCAAGGTGCACCTGGCGAACCTGGTGTGATAAGTCCTATTTCCAAAGTCGCTATCAACAAAGAGGGTGATAAATTAACGATCACCACCACTTATCCAGACTTACCCGAAGTGGTTGTTCCTCTTGTGCCTGATTTGAATTTCGACATTCAACCAGAAAAGTCGAAGGATGCTTCAACCAATGCAGAAGTAGCCAATCAGTATGCTCCCGACACTCGTGAATTGACGTTTGCTCCAGGACAACAAATCACATTTCCTTTCACCAAAGCAGACAAACTCACAGCGGTCTATTCTTCTATGCCTCCTAACTGGAAGTACAAAGTGAATGAGACAGACAAGACCATCACAATTACGGCTCCTCCTTTGTCACGATTGGGTGACGCGCAAATAAACAATGAAGTGGTGTTTATGGCTCGTGATGACAAAGGTAACACCTTTAGTCGCAACCTCAAGTTGTTGCTCCCGAAGAGAACATACGTCAACTACTTCTATAACCCTCTCTCATCGGTTCCCACGCAGTCACCACTAAGTCCAGATAATCTCTTTAATCTCAACAATCGTGCAGGTTTTGAGCATAGTTTCATTTGGTATGCACTTGCAAATGACGGCAGACAGACTCAATTGCTGGCGACAGATGCTACAGAGGATTATCACATTCCTTCAGCACATCTCACAAGATTCTTGAGAAGTTATGTTGCATATGAACTACAAAAACCCGACGCATTCGACGACCATCAATTTAGGATGTTAGACTTTGTTTACCACAAAGACTCTGTTGGTATAATGGATACAGGAATAGAGTTTGCTTTGACGGTCTTCAATCAAAGACGATCCGGAGTTCTAGGAGAAGGTGCAAAAGCTGTATATTACCACCCTATATCATGGGATACATACATTGGAGACAAAACTTATCGCAGTAACGACAGGTCTGATTTCATCACCAACCGCTTACATAGAGTAAGTCAATTAACTCGACTCTACATGAAGAATCCTCGTAAGTGGTTAGGTATTCCCGAGAATGAAGCATTTGACGCATCAAAAGTCAATTTGTATATTGCGTCAGCAACGATAATCAACTCTAAATATCAAGTTGGAGGCATTCGTAAGGGGCAGAAATTATCCGTCACTCTTGCAAGAAACGCTGCGAAATATGACAACAATAAAGATCTTCTTTATGGAAGTTTCGCTAGTTTCCCAACACCGTCTACCAACCTTTTCAAACTTCTCATTGAATACACAAGACCTGATGGAAGTATAGTACAAAAAGTGATCCAAGCTGGCACTAACAAGAATTTTGGTAAAGAACTTAAGCTTCCAGGAGTTGGAGGTCAACTTATCTTCAGCGTGGGTACAGCAGATTTCTATAATCAAGCAACGTTACCATACACTTCATCTTCTCTTCAAACTGTCAATAAGGAAGGTGAAACGGAACTTGTCCCCATTGATGACGAACCCGATCACCACGGTGTCATTGAAGGTATTCGCAATGTAGATCCAACAGTAGACGAATTCTAAACTACCTAAGATTTCATAGTATTCTAAGACTAAACACTTCAGAAGAGAGTGAGTCAATCACAAATTGGCGCACTCTCTTCTTCTTTATACACTACGCTATTTTGCCAAAATTCCGCTTATTATACCTTGAATAAAGGAAAATCACCTTTCAAACTGCATTTTTCTCCTCAAAAATTTGGAGGATAAAGAAAAAGTTGCTACCTTTGCACTCGCAATTCGGAAATAACCGATGAGCAACGTTATATCGCGGAGTGGAGCAGTTGGTAGCTCGCCAGGCTCATAACCTGGAGGTCGTTCGTTCGAGTCGAGCCTCCGCAACTACAAAAGCATCAATCTTCTAGATTGGTGCTTTTTTTCGTGTACTTTCAAAAGCAAAGTGCAGAAAATAGACACAAATCCCCCATTATCTTAGTTTTTATTGCTAACTTTGCATACCCAATACACGACATAAATGCACAGTGCCAGAGCCAACATTGGTTCACTGCACAGTCATTCGGTCATTAGTGATTTGCTCATCATGGCTCAACCCTATCTCATAGATATAGACCAGATTTTGCACAACAAGATGGGACGGAAAGCACGTTTCGTTCCAAGATTCTTGGTGCGCTATCTCAAAAGAATCATTCACCAAGAATGGATCAACGAATTTATCGCTAAAGAAGGAGAGATTCAGGGAATACAATGGTTGGAAGACTGCATGCAATATCTTGACCTCAAACTCAACGTGCATGGTCTAGAGCATCTTCCTTCTGATGCCGACGGGCGTCGCTTCACCTTTGTAAGCAACCACCCTCTGGGTGGTGCCGATGGCGTGATACTTGGTGCTATCCTTGGACGACACTATGACGGACGCATTTGCTATTTGGCAAACGATCTTCTCATGAACCTCACTGGTATCGCTCCCCTCTTCGTGCCCATCAACAAAACGGGACGACAAGGACGAGAATTTCCCAAAATGGTGAACGCTGCTTTTGCCAGCAACAAACATCTCATCATGTTCCCCGCTGGATTGTGCTCTCGACGCATCGAGGGAAAAATTCAAGATCTCCCTTGGGCAAAAACCTTTGTGAGCAAGAGCATCGAAAATCAGCGAGATGTCGTGCCCATTCATTTCGGAGGAAGAAATTCAGATTTCTTCTATGGATTAGCCAATTGGAGCAAGCGACTAGGCATCAAGTTCAACCTTGCAATGCTCTATCTTGTTGACGAACTATATCATCATCAACACAGCACCTTTGACATCCACATTGGAAAACCCATTCCATGGCAGTCCTTTACCGCGGAGAAAACTCCCACACAATGGGCTGCTGAGGTGAGAAATCTCATCTACCCCCTCCCCTCTTCCTCCACACAACTTTGATTGTCATCAGACACTGCTGAACCCGCTCTAAGTGTTACAATTAAGCACAACATTGCTAAAAGGAAACACAATATATCGCTGAATTTAAGCACAGCGCGGCGTTTCAACAGACAAAAATCCACAATATGCAACCCATCATCGAACCCGTATCTCGTGATTTGCTTCTCCGCGAACTCACTCCCGAGTTGCAGTTGCGAAAAACCAACAAAGCAGGCAACGAGATTTACATCATCACCCACCACAACGCGCCCAATGTGATGCGCGAAATCGGAAGATTGCGCGAAATTGCTTTTCGCGCTGCTGGAGGAGGTACGGGACAATCCTTAGACCTCGATGAATTTGACGTTTGCGAACATCCCTACTATCAACTCATCGTTTGGAACCCCGACGCGCATGAAATCCTCGGTGGGTATCGCTTTCTTCCTCCTAGCGACATCACCTTCCGCGAAAACGGACAACCCTACCTCGCAACGGGACATATGTTCACGTTTTCCGACAATTTCATTGAGAATTTCCTACCACGCACAGTAGAACTCGGTCGCTCTTTCGTCACACTCGAATACCAAAGCACGCGCAACCTAGCCAAAAGCCTCTACGCTCTCGACAATCTTTGGGACGGACTCGGCGCACTAACTGTCATTATCCCCGACCTGAAATACTTCTTCGGAAAAATGACGATGTATCCCAGCTTCGACCGTCCAGCACGTGATATGATTCTCTATTTTTTGCATCGACACTTTGGTGATCGCGATGGACTCATCACCGTAAACAATCCCGTACTGCTCGAAACACCAGAAGAAGAACTCAAAAAGATATTTGTAGAAACAGACTTCCGCGCCGACTATAAGTTGCTCAACAAAGCAGTACGCGAACGTGGTTTCAACATTCCTCCTTTGGTAAATGCCTATATGAATCTCTCTCCAACGATGCGCGTGTTTGGCACCGCCGTCAACGACGAATTCGGTAACGTGGAAGAAACGAGCATTCTCATCGCTGTGGATGAAATTCTCGAAGACAAGCGCAAACGTCACATTGAAAGTTACGTCGATCCGCAAAGTTTGACCGACATCCCCAAACTCTTTTTTGAGGAAACAAGATAAGCTGCACCACACAGCGCCCCCCAAAAGAAAAAAACCTAGAAATTCTAGAGCAACTAGAAGAACTAGAGAAACTAGAAATTCTAGAAACAAAAAAAGAGGATGCTTCCACAATGAAAGCATCCTCTTTTTACATATAGTGATAGAAACAGCAATCTAGAGCAGACTATTGAATCTTCGTCCAATACATACGCTTGAAGAAAGGTCCAAGTTTACCCTTCACCGTGAGCACATTAGGTTTGTCGAAATACATTTCCACACGATACACCTTACCGCTCGTAGGATCATAAATTTCACCATTCTCCCACGTGTCATCACCATCAAACGTCACTTTGTCCACCAAAACAATTTGATTAGAAGGCGTGTTGCGCTTCTTAGGATCAGGATTCTTTTGGTCAGTGCGCTGACTACCATCAGGGTTTTTCATGTTCTCGAGCCAAACCACCTGAGCACGATAACCATTGCCATACTTAAAGATTTTCACTTTGGAATTACGACCCTCTTTCACCACGTGATACAAACCGACAATTTTGTCAGCAGCAGACTGCGCAGAGAGAGTAAGCGAAGTGGCTAAGAAAGCCATAAACAAAAACGAGAGTAATCGTTTCATAGAGCTAAATATTGAATGAAATGTTGAGTGAAATACAGAACTAAACCACAGAGAAATGCAGCGTAGAGAGTAAAGTGTCGGAATCCTGTTACCAAGAATTTTCTGCACACCTTCTTTAATTCTGTGCAAAGTTACAACTTATTCGATAAATAGCACAAGAAGAAACGCAATAAAATGGAAGTAAGCGAAAAATAGTCGATGTTTTTAGGAGAAAACTTTGTGAGTTACAAGAAAATGCTTACTTTTGCAGCGCAATAAATATACTCTCTAATTTACAAACCCAAATTTATCGACATTTGAGACCCAATAAAAACGATAAACTCAAGCAGCAATATCGCGTCAACGAGCAAATTCGTGCGCGAGAAGTGCGTGTAATTCCTGAAGAAGGTGATAGCGTGGTGATGCCCGTGCGCGATGCCTTGCGTATGGCGCAACAACAAGGCGTCGATTTAGTAGAAATCAGCCCCAACGCAGAACCCCCTGTTTGTAGATTAGTGGATTTCTCCAAATTCATCTACCAACAGAAGAAGCGCCAAAAGGAACTCAAAGCCAAGCAAGTGAAGGTGGAAGTCAAAGAAATTCGTTTCGGTCCACAAACCGACGACCACGACTACAACTTCAAACTCAAGCACGCGAAAGGCTTCTTGAGCGAAGGCGACAAAGTCAAGGCATACGTGTTCTTCCGTGGCCGAAGCATCCTCTTCAAAGAGCAAGGCGAAGTGTTGCTCCTCCGTTTTGCCAACGACTTGGAAGAATACGGTAAGGTAGAGTCAATGCCCGTGCTCGAAGGCAAGCGAATGACCATGTACATCTCGCCCAAAAAAGCCCCCGTGCGCAAAGAAGACATTGAAATCGACACCCCTCACGAGGTTGAAGCTGAAGCAGAAACTACAGCTGCACCAGCCAAGAAAGCCCCCAAAGTGAAGGAACGTCGCGAATACACTGGCCCCAAAGTAGAAGGAGAAGACTTCTAATCTAAAGAGGACAAAACCTCATCTGAGAAATCGGAAAAAGGAAACCCCTCATCTGAAGAATCAAAAGAAGGAAACCCTCATCTGAAGAATCAAAAGAAGGAAAAACTCCTCATCTGAAGAATCAGAAGAAGCCCCCCTCCTCAAGGTCAGCTCACACAGGATAATCCAGACAAGAGGACATTCTCGACGGAACTACCCCAGTTTCCATACATCACTAAAAAGCATCCGTCGAGGCGCTTACCCTTGTTTGCTTTATTATACGTCGCGCGTTGTGCCAGGTATGCGCAACCGCACACATTATTCATCATTTAATTCACAAACAAATGCCTAAAGTAAAGACTAATTCTGGTGCTAAGAAGCGTTTCGCCCTCACCGGAACCGGTAAGATCAAGAGAAAGCACGCTTTCCACAGTCACATTCTCACGAAGAAGACTAAGAAGCAAAAGCGTAACCTCGTACACGTTGGTCTCGTTGACAGCACTGACGTAAAGCAAGTTCGCGAATTGCTCTGCATGCGCTAATCTCTTTTGGTTTTTGTATCCACAAAACCTCTTACCAAAGTCATTTATTTCATCGAATGTCTGGCTCAAAAGCGCTGCACAACTAGCAAATGCAACTCACAATCACTGCAAATGCCAACAACGCGTAGCCGCCAGCAATCAAAAACAACATTACTATGCCAAGATCAGTAAATCATGTCGCATCTCGCGCTAAGCGCAAGAGAATCCTCAAGCTCACACGCGGTTACTTCGGTGCCCGCAAGAACGTGTGGACCGTTGCCAAGAACACTTGGGAAAAAGGTCTTACCTATGCGTTCCGTGATCGTCGCAACAAGAAGCGCAACTTCCGCGCTCTCTGGATTCAGCGTATCAACGCTGCGGCTCGCCTCGAAGGTTTGAGCTATTCTCAACTTATGGGTGGTCTTCACAAGGCCGGCATCGAGATTAACCGCAAGGTGCTCGCCGACCTCGCTGTAAACAACCCTCAGGCTTTCAAAGCCATCGTTGAGAAGGCAAAATAAGCCAGGCTTGGCCTAATCAATCAACTATTCCCAATCCAATCGAAAGGCGTGCTTCTACACAGAAGTCGCCTTTTTTTGTTGCATTCTCGTTCATTACACACCTTTGCTCACTGATAATCCTACCAACCTCAATCGGTAATTAGACCATTATAGCGATCCTGGTTATTGACAAGATAACTTCCTGTCCTCTCTCTCATTAACAGTAGCACTATTCCAATCTAATGACCAATTTGGGATTATCCACAAGTCCTCCCCATGTTTCGTTTTCAGCAATTCACCATCCACGACGACCGCTGCGCAATGAAAGTAGGCACTGACGGTGTACTCCTCGGAGCTTGGTGCCAGATGCCCCCATCTTCCACAGACAGCGCCCCCACTTCGCCCCTCAAGATACTCGATGTTGGCACAGGAAGTGGACTCATTGCACTGATGTTGGCACAAAGATTTCCGCAAACTCACATCACTGCATTAGAGTTGGAAGTTGCTGCCGCCCAACAAGCCCACGAAAACGTCACTTCCTCCCCCTTTTCCGCCCAAGTGGAAGTGAAGCAAGGCGATTTCCTTGCCGAAGATTGGTGTCCCCAAGCCAGCTTCGATGCCATTGTGAGCAATCCCCCCTATTTTGAAGAGACACTCCTCTCTCCCAACCAGCAGCGCGCACAAGCCCGCCACGTCCACCACGGACTCACCTTTGAAGCCCTCACCCAACAGAGCGCAAAACTCCTCAAAAGCGGGGGATGGTTGCAGGTCATTCTTCCCAAATCAGCGCAACAACACTTCGTGCGCAGCGCACAAGACACAGGTTTTTCTCTCATCCACCAAACCGATGTGCACACCGTAGCGCGAAAATCTCCCAAACGTGTGCTCCTCCGTTTTCAACTCCATTACACGCAACCCAGTTCCCCCTCAGAAGCACAGCCCATCATTGGCGATTTTCTCCAAACCGACCAGCTCATCTTGCAAGAAAACGGTCAGCGCAGCCCACAATATCAACAACTTTGTGCCGATTTCTATCTCACACCAGAGCAGCTCAACCACCCTTCTTCCCCAACCGCTCCACAACAACAAGGCATTTCAGTCCCACAATAAGCCATTAGAAAATAAACCCAAATCAAGTGAGAAAACAAAGCGAAATCTTGTCAGTTCGCGAGAAAAGAAGTAATTTTGTAGCAATATAATTTCAAACTCCAATCTAACAATCAATATGGAAAAAAGCGCATTGCAAATTGCTCGTGCTGCCTACCAGCCCAAACTCCCCGCAGGTCTTCGCGGTAACGTGAAAATCGTAGAAGGTGCACCCACCCAAAGTGTAGACAACCAAGAGGAAATCAAAGCCCTCTTCCCCAACACCTACGGTATGCCCTTGGTAAACTTCGAACCCACGGACGAGAAGAAGGAATATGCTCCCATCAACATCGGTATCATCCTTTCTGGTGGTCAAGCTCCTGGCGGTCACAACGTGATTTGCGGTCTCTATGATGGCTTGAAGAAGCAAAACCCCAATTCTAAACTCTACGGCTTCCTTATGGGTCCTGGAGGTTTGGTTGATCACAACTACCTCGAAATGACCGATGCCCTCATCGACGAATACCGCAACACTGGTGGTTTCGATATGATTGGTTCTGGTCGTACGAAGCTCGAAGAAGTGGCTCAGTTCGAAAAGGGTATGGAAGTGATTCGCCAACTCGGTCTCAACGCTATCGTAATCATCGGTGGTGACGACTCTAACACCAACGCTTGCGTGCTCGCTGAATACTACGCAGCTCAAAAGTATGGTGTACAAGTCATTGGTTGCCCCAAAACCATCGACGGTGACTTGAAGAACGACCAAATCGAAACTTCTTTCGGTTTCGACACTGCTTGTAAGACTTACGCTGAAGTGATTGGTAACATCCAACGCGACGCCAACTCTGCTCGCAAATACTGGCACTTCATCAAGCTCATGGGTCGCTCTGCCTCTCACATCGCTCTCGAGTGCGCCCTCCAAGTGCAACCCAACGTGTGCTTGATTTCTGAAGAAGTGGAAGCTAAGGAACAAAGCCTCGACGACGTTGTCACCTACATCGCTGAAGTAGTGGCTAAGCGCGCTGCTGCAGGCAACAACTTCGGTACTGTGCTCATTCCCGAAGGCCTCATCGAGTTCATTCCTTCTTTGAAGAAGCTCATTGCTGAACTCAACGACCTCCTCTCTACTCCCGAAGCTGCTCAAGTGGAAGCTGCCGACCAACGTGCATGGGTGCTCAGCCGTCTTTCCGCTGAAAACGCTGCCATCTACGCTTCTCTCCCCGAAGGTGTGGCTAAGCAACTCACTGCTGAACGCGACCCCCACGGCAACGTACAAGTTTCTCTCATCGAAACTGAAAAGCTCCTCTCTGAAATGGTGGCAGAAAAACTCGCTGCTTGGAAGAAAGAAGGCAAGTACACTGGCAAGTTTGCTGCACTCCACCACTTCTTCGGTTACGAAGGTCGTTGCGCAGCTCCTTCCAACTTCGACGCTGACTACTGCTACGCACTCGGTGCTTCTGCAGCTCAACTCGTGGCAAACGGCAAGACCGGCTACATGGCTATCGTGAAGAACACCACTGCACCTGCTGCAGAATGGGTGGCTGGCGGTGTGCCCATCACCATGATGATGAACATGGAACGTCGTCACGGCGAAATGAAGCCCGTAATCCGTAAGGCTCTCGTAGAACTCGACGGTGCTCCCTTCAAAGCTTTCGCTGCTCAACGCGAAGCATGGGCTGAACAAACAGCCTTTGTTTACCCTGGCCCCATCCAATACTGGGGACCCACAGAAGTTTGCGACCAATGCACCAAGACGCTTGCACTCGAACAAGCGAAATAATCTGCGGAAGCATCATCGCATAACAGCATAAACAGTCAAGGGGTGCAAGCGCAAGTTTGCACCCCTTATTTTTTCCTCATGACTCAACAGAAACGCTCCACATCAACTAAGAGAAAGCGCACTTCAACTTCTAAGACGAAGAAGAAAAAGAATGCGCTCACCTGGGCTGAACGTTCCTTTGGACACAACTACAAACGTGTCTTTTGGATTGGGCTGCTCCTCGCCGCTGGAGTCTATCTTTTTGTTACCTATCATTACATCGTAGCCCCCACCTCCAACCTCTGGCAGGGGCTTTTCGGCTCCACCAAATACCCTGATGAATATTCCGTGCGCGGCATCGACATCAGTCGCTACCAAAGCGAAATTAATTGGGAGAAAGTGGCTGCCGCCAAAATCGACCAACAGCCCATTCGCTTTGTCATTGCCAAAGCAACAGAAGGAAAAGAGCACGTGGACAAAAATTTCAATGATAATTTCTACCAAATCGGTCAATACGACTTCATTCGTGGAGCTTATCATTTCTTTTCACCCAAAGTGTCTGGCGACGAACAAGCCAAACACTACCTCAAACAAGTACATCTCGAACCGGGAGATTTGGCTCCCGTGCTAGATGTGGAAACCAGTGGCTCACTCTCTCCCGAACAATTGCGCAGAGAGGTGGCAGAATGGCTCAACATCGTGGAGAAGCACTACCACACCACGCCCATCATCTACACTGGACTGAAGTTCAAAGAGAAATATCTCAACTCTCCCTCCTTCAACCGCTACCACTTTTGGATAGCGCACTATTATGTGAAAAAGTTGTCCTACCAAGGAAAATGGAAATTTTGGCAATTCACCGACCGTGGCAAGGTAAATGGTATTTCTGGAAATGTGGACCTCAATGTCTACAATGGTTCTTCCTACGACCTCCAGCAACTCACCATTGGTGACAACGAAGACCTTTAAACACTAGGCTTTGCCCTACGACAACAACAGCCTGTTTTCCATAAAACGACGGCTTGTTTCTCATAAAACGACGGGTCGACCATCTGCAATAGAAAAATGCTTGCACGAACATTTTATGCAATCAATATGCAGATTTATCTTTCACAAACAACCTGATTTTACTCCCTTACCATAGAGTTTTAGTTTTTTGCTGTCACAAGTGTCACACTCTCGACGTAATCAACTATTTTTCAGTGCATTACACATACATCAGAAAATTCTTCCTTATTTCAACCGCAAAAACGCATATTCACCCCACAAACTGCATATAATTACAGTCTGGTTATCGAGTTTTCTGTGTGCATATATGGAGCACATCAATCCCATTGAAAAGAGTGAGTGTGACACTTGTGACAGCAAAAAATCAAAACTACGGTTGGAAGTCGCGCGCGTAACGCGCACGTGCGTACACGCGGGAAAGACACGAAAAGACACAAACACACATCGTCAACCTCTTGTTCATACTTTGAAACCACAAAATCTTACCAGTACGATCAAGCATTTTCTACCACTATCCCAAGAAACTTACGGAAATCGCTACTCAATACCTAAAAAATGTCTATACCAGCATTTTTTAACGACGTTTTTCCCTCTTTCCCCCTAATTCCACCCATATATAAATAGACAATTGTTCATACAACGGCAAAACGGAAGACAGAACCGCATACGAGTTCTTGGCAAGAGATAGACAATCGTCGCGAAAAAGGTAGATTAGCCGAAAAATTGCTGTCTTCAAACGAGATTAATTGAAAATTTGCAGCCTAGTTACCGAATAATTTGTAACTTTGTGGCAGCGTCAACACACAACGCTAAGTCAGAATAACGCCAAGTCAGAAAAAGTAGGATGTCTGCTCAAAAAACATTTTGCTATTTCTCTTTCGCGCACTCTATCAGAATCATCAAAATCAACACTAATGAAACGAATACTGCTACTCTTTGTCGCTCTCTTTGCCTTGGCTGCATCGGCTTGCACCAACTTGCTAGTGGGCAAAAAGGCTTCTAAAAATGGCGAAGCCTATCTCACTTATAGTGCCGACTCATATGGTATGTACGGCCGACTCTTGCACTACCCTGCCGGCAAACACGCACCAGGCACTATGCGTCGCATCGTCGATGGCGACACCCACAAATACCTCGGTGAAATACCCGAAGCTCCCGTCACTTACAACGTCGTGGGCAACATCAACGAACATCAAGTGGCCATCACCGAAACGACCTTTGGCGGTCGTCATGAACTAGCTCCCAAAGACCCTATGGGTGGCATAGACTACGTGTCTTTGATGGCACTCGGTTTGCAACGCGCCAAGACGGCTCGCGAAGCCATTAAGGTGATGACCGATCTCGTGGCTCGCTATGGTTATTCTTCTGAAGGCGAATCTTTCTCCATTGCCGACCCTAACGAGGTGTGGATTATGGAGATGATTGGCAAAGGCGATGAGAAAAAAGGTGCCGTTTGGGTGGCGGTTCGCATCCCCGACGATTGCATCAGTGCGCACGCCAACCAAAGTCGCATCCACAAGTTTGACTTAAAAGACAAAAAGAATGTGATGTATGCCAAAGACGTCATCAAGTTTGCGCGCCAAAAGGGCTATTTCAACGGAAAAGATGCCGATTTTTCTTTCTCTGCGGCCTACTCTCCTGCCGACTTCGGTAGCCAGCGTTTCTGCGATGCACGCGCTTGGTCGCTCTTCAACCACTTTGTGGACGGTATGGACAAATATGTGGACTTTGTGGACGGCAAACACATCGGCACTAGCGAGGTGATGCCGCTCTATTTCAAACCCAAAGCTCCACTGGAACTCTCTGACGTGATGAATGCAATGCGCGACCACTACGAAGACACGCCTTTCGACATCACAAATAATGCTGGTGCAGGTACGAATGGTGCACCTTATCGTCCTTCTCCTCTCACCTGGGAATATAAAGGTAAAAAGTATTTCAACGAACGTCCTGTGTCTACGCACCAAGCTAGTTTCGTGGTTGTGGCACAGTTGCGTGGCAACCTCCCCAACCCCGTGGGTGGCGTGCTGTGGTTTGCCAACGACGAAGCAAATACCACTCCCTTTGTGCCCATCTACTGCTCACTCACCAAAGTGCCTGAATGTTTCGATGATGCTACGGCCAACGACCACACGTTCTCTTGGAAGAGTGCTTTCTGGCTTTGCAACTGGGTGTCAAACATGGTGTATCCTCGCTACGAACAACTCTTCCCCACGGTGGAAAGACGTCGCGAGAGCATGGAAAAATATATGACTGTTGCGCTGAAGTCGGCCGACGCTTCACTTTTGCTCACCTTGAAAGAACATCCTGAAAAGTTTGCTGAAGAGGTGAATGCTTATGCACAAGATTGGTCGAACACGTTGATGACCGACTGGAAAGATTTGGGAGAATATCTGGTGATGAAATTTAATGACCAGGTGGTGAAGAAAGAAACGCGCGATGGCAAATGGGAACTGACTCCCGATGGCATCTGCGTGTCTCCCGAACGTCCTGGATATCCCGAACAATATCGAGGTGTCTTGATTCGCGAAACTGGCGACAAATACCTCGTTCCTGAAAACAAATAGCGGTGATGGAGAGCTTGCTCTCTATGGTCTAGCTGGAAATGCTGTGCAGCACAATCTTCACAGCATTTCCTCGCTCAGACAAGGCCGCGCATTGCAGCACTAACACGCTAGCCTATGAATCAATTTGCACCCCACGATTTCACCGACAAGCGATTGATCGCTGAGTTTGGATTTGATGCACAAGACATTGCTGCTGCCACACTGGCCTTGGCGGAACAGGAGATTGGTCTGAAAGATTGGACGCCTTCTGCCGAAGATATTGTGGCTTTTGAACGTGTGCACGAACTCGAATCGCTCAACGAAGAGATGTTGAAAACGGACAATTTCCGCAATCTGCTCGTTTCTCAAGCTGCTGACATGCGCGTGGTGTTACTGCTCATTGCTGGCTGTGTGGTGATGATGCGTCGCGTCAAAGACACTACCGCAAAAGTGGCGCAACGCAGACTCTCCATTGAAGCTGCGCATATCTATGCTCCGCTGGCACACAAACTGGGACTCTACAAACTCAAATCGGAATTGGAAGACCTTTCGCTCAAATATCTGGAGACAGAGGCTTACTATATGATTAAGGAGTCGCTCAATGCCACGAAGAAATCGCGCGATGCTTATATTGAAAACTTTCTTGCTCCAATCCACACGATGTTGCAAGAAGTTGGACTGCGCTACCACATGAAAGGACGCACGAAAAGCATCCACTCCATCTGGCAAAAGATGAAGAAACAGAAGTGTGGATTTGAAAAGGTGTACGACCTTTTTGCCATTCGCATTATCTTAGACTCTGCACCAAGCAAAGAGGTGGCGGAGTGCTGGAAGGTGTTTTCGCTGATTACCAATAAATATGAGTCGAACCTCAAACGTCTGCGCGACTGGGTGACTGTACCGAAAAGCAATGGTTATGAGAGTCTGCACGTGACGGTGCTGGGGCCTGAAAACAAGTGGGTTGAGGTGCAGATTCGCACGGAGCGTATGGACGAAGTTGCCGAACATGGTCTGGCAGCTCACTGGAGATACAAAGGGGTGAAGAGTAGCGAAGGGGGCGTGGACTCGTGGTTGGCGGGCATTCGCACCGCGCTTGAAGAAGGACGCGACCCTCACGTGGACGACAACGAGGGACTGAAAGAAAATTCCATCTATGTGTTTACTCCCAAAGGCGACTTGTTTAAGTTACCCGTGGGCAGCACGGTGCTAGACTTTGCTTATCTCATTCACTCCAAAGTGGGCAACCGCTGTGTGGGGGGCATCGTGGATGGCAAGAATGTGCCTTTGCGCCAGGTGCTTGTCAGTGGACAACGCGTGGAGGTGTTGCTCTCCAGCAACCAACAACCGCGCTTGGAATGGCTCAACATTGTGGTGTCGGGACACGCGAAGTCGAAAATCCGTCAGTCGCTGCGCGAAATTAAAAGTCGCGATAGTGCGATGGGGAAAGAGGTGTTGGAACGCAAACTGAAAAATCGCAAATTGGAGTGGGACGAGAGTATTCTCAATCAGTTGATTAAGAAGCTGTCCTACAAAGAGGCTGGCGATTTCTATGCCGACATTCTTGAAAACAAGATAGACCTCAATGCCGCACTCGACGCTTATGTAGAACTGCAAAAGCGCGAGGCTGGCGTGGCCGAACGGGCTGAAACGAAAAGTGCAGAGGAATTTAACTTCCGTGATGTGGTAGAACCGATTTCGGGCGCGTCTGACGATGTGTTGGTGATAGATAGCAATTTGAAGGGAGTTGAATTTCAAATGGCGCGTTGCTGTCATCCGGTTTATGGGGATGAAGTGTTTGGCTTCGTTTCAGTGTCGGGGGGCATCAAGATTCACCGCGAAACTTGTCCTAATGCTCACGATATGCGGACGCGCTTTCCCTATCGCATCGTGAAAGCGCGATGGGCAGGCAAAGGGGGAAGCACGTATCCGATTACGCTACACGTGGTGGGGCAAGATGATTTGGGCATTGTGAACAATATCACGTCAATTATTGCAAAGGAAGAGCACATTATGTTGCGCAACATTTCGATAGAAAGCAATGAGGGTTTGTTTTATGGCGAACTCACGGTGATGGTGGATGACACAACACAACTCAATGGTTTGATGAAGAAATTGAGAACCGTGCGCGGTGTGAAAGCGGTGAGCCGATAAGTACTACAACGAACCGATTGGGGATACCCCCCTATTCTAGGTGATAAAGCGCATCAACAACGGTATAAAACAAAAAAACGCATATTTCCCTTTATCTTATACGATATTTTCGGGGTAGAATGAGTCATTCTTCCCCGAAATTTCGTATCTTCGCAAGCACGTTTTTGCTCGAGATGGGCAATCTTGTGGAATTACAAACTCAACATAGCAAAAAACGACCAAAAAAGTTTGGAGAATTGCTGAAGTTGAGTTATATTTGCAGCAAAGAATATAATCAAACAACACAAGCAATATGGAACAAGTAAAAAGAGTGTACACTTTCGGTAACGGACAGGCTGAAGGTGATGCTACAATGCGTGATCTCCTCGGCGGTAAAGGTGCCAACCTTGCAGAAATGAACAAGATTGGTGTGCCAGTGCCTCCAGGTTTCACCATCACCACCGACACCTGCAATGACTATTACAAAGTAGGTCAAGAGGAGATTATCCGTCAACTCACCGAACAAGTGGATTTGGCTATCGCGAAAACTGAGGAAAGTATGAACAACAAGTTTGGCGATCCTAGCAACCCTCTCTTGCTTTCTGTACGTTCTGGTGCTCGCGCTTCTATGCCAGGTATGATGGATACGATTCTCAACCTCGGTTTGAACGACACTGTGGCTGAAGGTCTTGTGGCTAAAACAGGTAACCCTCACTTCGTTTACGACTCTTATCGTCGCTTCGTGCAAATGTATGGTGACGTGGTGCTCGGTATGAAACCTGAAAACAAAGAGGATATCGACCCATTTGAAGCTATCATCGAAGAAGTTAAGGCTGTTCGTGACATTCACCTCGACAAGGATTTGACTGTTGATGAACTCAAAGACTTGGTGGAACGCTTCAAAAAGGCTATCAAAGACGGCACTGGTCACGATTTCCCCACTGATCCGAAAGAACAACTTTGGGGTGCAGTTTGCGCTGTATTCCGCAGCTGGATGAACGAACGCGCTATCCTCTATCGTAAGATGGAAAGCATTCCCGATGAATGGGGTACTGCCGTGAACGTGCAAGCTATGGTGTTTGGTAATATGGGCGAAACATCGGCTACTGGTGTTTGCTTCAGCCGTGATGCAGGTAATGGTGAAAACCTTTTCAATGGTGAGTATCTCGTGAACGCACAAGGTGAAGACGTTGTGGCTGGTATTCGCACCCCTCAACAAATCACTAAAATTGGTGCGCAACGCTGGGCTGAACGCGCTGGCATTAGCGAAGAAGAACGCGTGGCAAAATATCCTTCAATGGAAGAGGCTATGCCTGAAATCTACGCTGAACTCGATGCGCTCCAAAACAAACTAGAACAACACTATCGCGATATGCAAGACATGGAGTTCACCGTACAAGAAGGTAAACTTTGGTTCTTGCAAACTCGTAACGGTAAGCGCACCGGTACGGCTATGGTGAAAATCGCAATGGATCTTCTCCACGAAGGTATGATCGACGAAAAGACGGTTATCAAACGTTGCGAACCTAACAAACTCGATGAACTCCTCCACCCTGTCTTCAACAAGAAGGCTTTGGCTGGTGCTAAGGAAATCACTCGCGGTCTTCCCGCTTCTCCTGGTGCAGCTTGTGGTCAAATCGTATTCCACGCTGACGATGCTGAAGCTTGGCACGAAGCTGGTAAGAAGGTGATTATGGTACGCATCGAAACATCTCCCGAAGACCTCGCTGGTATGGCTGCTGCTGAAGGTATCCTCACAGCTCGTGGTGGTATGACTTCTCACGCTGCTGTTGTGGCTCGTGGTATGGGTAAGTGCTGCGTTTCTGGTGCTGGCGGCATCGTGGTAGACTACAAGGCTCGCACGATGACTGTTGACGGAGTGACCTTGAAAGAAGGTGATTTCATCTCTTTGAACGGTACAACAGGTTGCGTTTACGCTGGAGAAATTCAAACCGAAGCTGCTGAATTGAGCGGTGACTTCGCAGAATTGATGGAACTTTGCAGCAAATATGCAAAACTCCAAGTTCGCACCAACGCAGACACTCCTCAAGATGCGAAAGTGGCTCGTGACTTCGGTGCTGTTGGTATCGGTCTTTGCCGCACTGAACATATGTTCTTCGAAGCAGAGAAGATTGTTGCTATGCGCGAAATGATTTTGAGCGAAACAGCAGAAGGTCGCGAAAAGGCTTTGGCGAAGATTCTTCCTTACCAAAAGGCTGACTTCCTCGGCATCTTCCGCGCTATGGATGGTTTCCCCGTGAATGTTCGTCTCCTCGATCCTCCTCTCCACGAATTTGTGCCTCACAACCAAGCTGGGCAAGAAGAAATGGCGAAAGCAATGGGTGTGACAGTGGAATACATTCACCAACGCGTAAACAGTCTCGTTGAAGCTAACCCTATGCTCGGTCACCGTGGTTGCCGTCTCGGTAACACTTATCCCGAAATCACTGCTATGCAGACTCGCGCCATCCTCGGTGCTGCTGTGGAATTGAAGAAGGAAGGTCTCGATCCTCACCCCGAAATCATGGTTCCTCTCACGGGTATTCTCTATGAGTTTGAAAACCAAGAGAAGGTGATTCGCAAAACTGCGGCTGCACTCTTCGCAGAAGAGGGTGTGAGCGTAGACTACAAAGTGGGTACGATGATCGAAATTCCTCGCGCTGCTTTGACTGCAAACCGCATCGCTACTCGCGCTGAATACTTCTCATTCGGTACGAACGACCTCACGCAGATGACCTTCGGTTACTCTCGTGACGACATCGCTAGCTTCCTCCCCGTTTATCTCGAGAAGAAGATTTTGAAGGTAGACCCCTTCCAAGTGCTCGATCAAAACGGTGTTGGACAACTCGTTGAAATGGCTGTTGAAAAGGGACGTTCGGTACGTCCTGAGCTCAAATGCGGCATCTGCGGTGAGCACGGTGGTGAACCTAGCTCTGTGAAATTCTGCCACCGCGTAGGTCTCAACTATGTGAGCTGCTCTCCTTTCCGTGTACCTATTGCGCGTCTCGCTGCTGCTCAAGCTGCTGTTGAGCAACTCTAATCGAAGAACTTTGATCGCAGGAGTTTCCCCTCTTCCGATTGAGTCTAAAATAAAACTTCATCTGCTTCTAAAGAGGCAGATGAAGTTTTTTTATAACAATAATTTGATTTGGTATTTTCTCCCAATAGAGTGATTATACCCTAATCCGGTTCTGCAACATAGAGCAAGAAGGTGCCTTTAGCATGGACTGCAATGTCGGGACGAGTGGCAACGTTGAGAGTGCCTTGCCAAAGTTTGGTGAAATCGTAGAGCGGATACATCAAACCTTCTGCAGAAAAATAAGATGCACCGAAATTCCAAATCGAAACTTCCTGACCGGGATTTACAGACAAACGCTTGGTATCACAACAAGGATAGAAAGTGCCAAAGTCGCTCACCATCATCACATCGGCGTGCTCCTCAGCATAGTCCATCAACAAAGCAAGGTTTGCCAAAGCATGATCTTCGCGCTTACCTGTTGCTCCGAGAATCACAAACGAATCGCGTCTTCCTAACTGGAGACAATGATGAAATGTCTTCGACAAATCATTCGTTTCTTGTTCTGCAATGCGCACCACTCTATCTGCATAGCGTTCCATCACATTTGGAGCAATGGAATCACCATCTCCTACAATTACGTCGGGCTCAAAACCTGCTGCAACACAGTCATTGGCTGCGCCATCACAACAAGCTAAGAAATCGGCTTCACGCAGATAGTGCAATGCGCGTTCGGTGGTAGGAAAAAGTCCGGAGGCTAGAATAACTGTCATAAAGAATTATAGAAAAAACGTATCTTTGCACCCTAATCGGTCATTAGATCGTAATGGTACTTATACAACTAATATATTAATGCTGTGGATGCAACCGATGGTGAGGAAGAGTTTGATGAGATTGATAAAATAGTTGCGTTGAGCACTACAAACTTTGCTGTTGGTGATGCAATTTTCGCCATTCTACCCATCCCACAACAGACATCACGAGATAGACGAAAAACAAACCTGCCCAGAAATAGTTGAGTTGTACGGCATACATCCCCACATATCCCACATTGACGACAATCCAAATGAGCCAATTTTCCATATATTTTCGTGAAATCAGCCACATTCCGGTGCAGCTCAACGCTGTGGCAAAGGCATCCAACCACGGAGTGGGCGGCACCGCAACAGATATTCCCAAAAAGGTTGTTCCCAAAATCTGCTGCACATGACTCAAAAAGGCATAGAAAACGAGTAAAAGAACGACTGAAATCACCAGCAAAATGGGATATTTCCGCGTTGGAGTACGATAAATCAAGAACACTCCCTCGTCTGTCACTTCTTCTTTCTTAAAGAATATCGCCTCAACAGCCACATACAAATAGTAGGTAAACAAACCTGCCGTAGCAAAATTGCCTTGTACAAAATTGACATAGATGAAAGGCAGAGCATTGAGGGCAGACGCAATCCAAAATTTCGGACTAGCCTTATATTGCAAATATACATAAGGAAAACCGAGTAGTGTGCCAATGAGCACCAAGGCACCATTCACCACGCTATCGGGAGAAAAGAAGAGTAGAAAATCTTGAATTGTAGTCATATACAAGGGAAGAAAATCCTCTAGGAAGAGGGAATTGTCGAAAGAACAAGCTGCCACTTGCGGTCAGAAAAGAGACTACAAGTGGCAGAAATATAGATATAATAATTGAGTATCCTGCAAATGTGTTGCATCATACTGACTGCTACACCACTCAGCAAAGTGATAGTGCAAATTCATTCGGAGTCTGCAACATACTGCTGTGCAAGACACTCATTACACTTTAGAACTTCAAGGTGAGGTTCACCATAAAATTGCGTCCTGCCATTGGATAATACATCGAATAGCTGGTCACCTTGTTGTTTGCATCCAACGAAGTCACGGAATAACCATTCGTTTCGTACATAGCATTGAAGAGATTATAAATCGTTCCACCGATGGTGATTTCTTTGCAGCGACGCAACGCAAATGTATAACTTGCATTAAGATGCGACACAAAGTAAGCATCGAGAGAATTATCCTTCAGTTCGAGATTATCCATGTATTGACGACCCACATATTGCGAAGTCAAACTTGCGGCAAATCCCTTGAGATTGTAGGAAATCACACTATTCGCTACTACAGAAGGAGAGAACGAAATCGTCGTAGTCTTCATTGTAGATTGCGCCACAGACTTTTCCCAGTTCGCATCAGGCAAGTAAGGCGTGTAGTCCTTAATTTTGTTTTGACTCAACGCCACATTTGCGTCCCAACGGAAGTGAGTATTGGGTTTCCAAGCAGCGGCCAATTCCACACCAAGACGATAACTCTTGTCCACATTTTCAGAAATAGCCTCACCAATCTCATTCAAGCGACCGTTGAGCACAAACTGATTCTTGTAGTCCATGTAGTAACCACCTACACTCGCCTCCCAAGTGCGATTAGCAATGCGATAGCCCACTTCATAGTCCATCAAACGTTCGGCAAGCGGAGAACGCGCATTGTCAAATTCCTTCTCATAGGTGTTGCGCGTAGGTTCACGATGCGCCATACTGAGCGAAGCATACGCCTGCTGGTTTGGAGCAATGAGCCAAGTGGCACCCACTTTGGGGTTGAAGAAATGAAATTCCTCGTTGGTGTTGTGCACCGCCTTCTTGTCTGACGTACCATCGATGCTATAATCAATGTTGCGATATTGCAAATCGGCAAAGAGGTTCAACTGATTGAACAACTTGTAGTTGGCACGCGCATAGATATTATAATCCAATTTCGTACCCGTGTTGTCGTAATATCTGCGCTGAGTGTCGAGAGTTCCCACGTAGTCTTTCACCCAATGCACTTCACCGAAGTGATTGTTGTTGAAATAGTTGAGCGCTTGTCCAAAACTAAAGTCGAAATCTCCGTTCTTGTAATCCAAAGAGGCGATAGCTCCTCCGAAATTACCTTCCAGATTCTTGCGACGCACGATGTCAGTCTTAGAAATTACCTTTCCATCAAGCACAAACGGTTTCAAACCAAAACTCTTCAGTTTCTTACCATTTTTATATTCCTCGTAATAGCCCAAACCATAGGTATAGTGCAAAGCGGCATTGAAATTCCAATGTTCGTCGATGCGTTGCGTGAGCAAAGCCTGCACATGCTGTTGGAAATAATAGTCAATTTGGTTGTCGTAGAAAGACTTCGTCGCCTCGATATACCCATTCGGGTTGTAAGTGCGGTTCGTCTTCAGTTGTTCTTTTGTGATACCGTCCCACGCGTGATAAGTGCGTTCCTTACCTCCAAAAGCAATCAATTTGAAGGTGGTGCCATCGTTGATGTAACCCAATTGCGCAAAATAAGAACCTAGGCGCGCACTACTGCGGTCACGATAACCATCAGAAGAAAGATAAGACAAACGCGCATCAAATGTCCAATGATTATTCAACAAGCCAGTTCCCACTTTCACCGTATTCTTCATACTGTTGAAGGAACCAAACGCACCTGCATACAAGGCATAGGGAGTGGCACTCAAACGGTCGGTTGTCATATTCACACTCGCTCCAAAGGCTGCCGCACCATTAGTGGAGGTTCCCACACCGCGCTGCAATTGGATGTCATTGACTGAAGACACCAGGTCGGGCGTATCTACCCAATAGAAAGTATGTGCTTCGGGGTCGTTGAGAGGAATTCCGTTGTTGGTCACGTTGATGCGCTCTCCCACCGTGCCGCGCACACGCAAACTCGTGTAACCGAATCCGTTACCAGCATCAGAGGTAGCCACAACGTTGGGGAGTGTAGAAAGAAGGAAAGGAATGTCTTGACCAAAATTCACCTTTTCAATTGCTTTCTTGTCCAAATTGGAGAAAGCAAGAGGAGTTTTTTGGGTAGCGCGATTGCTTACTACTTGGGCTTCACCCAAATTTCGCACGCGCGTGGTGTCAGCCTTTTGTGCTGACGCCATCAAAGCAGCTGCAAAGCAACTGAGGAGGATGGTTTTTCTCATTAGAAATGAATTTAATTACTACGCCGGCATTATCCGGATCAGTTATTTAGGGTCTGTTCTCAGCTCCGTAGTTATCGGGGCACCCCCTTAAATGCGGTGCAAAGGTAGCGAATTATTTCTAATTCTAGTCCTTTGTCGCAGGTATTCTACTCTTTTCTGCGATTTACAACAAGAAATTGCTATTTGAAAACAAGAATATAGTAACTTTGTGGCAACCTTCGTCAGATTATCATTCATTCTCGGCAGATTATCATTCATTCTCATCTGCTCATCATTCATTCTCGGCAGATTATCATTCATTCTCGTCAGCTCACGATTCATAAAAGAGAATACAACGAACCTCAACTCTATTGACACTCACCTTCAACCATAGTCTGTGATATCTATGAAAAAGAACTTCTCCTCTTTCTCACGCCAACAACAAGGATGGCTGCTGCTTGCCATTGCACTAGCCTGCGCGGCTTTATTGAAACTTCTGGTGCTTCCACTCTTTTCTCCCTCTTCTCCATCAGCGGTGATGAATTCTCCGCAAGAGCAACAGGAAGTTTTGGCTTTCGAACAAAAACGCCTGCAAGACTCTCTCGACCGTGTAAAGAAATGGACTGCCGAACGCGAAGCGCGTCAATGGGCTCGTGAAGAAAGGGAACGCGCCTACCAACAACAACGTGCCATTTGGGATGCAGAAAAAGCTGCTCGCGCTGCAAAACGGGCTGCAAACCAAGCTCGCTATGACAGTTTGATGCGCAGTCGTCCTCAAAAACTAACCAAAGGGATGCGCCTTGACGCCAACACTGCCGACACTACTCAATGGCAACGCGTGCCAGGTATAGGCACTGCTTATGCACAAGCCATCGTGCGCTATCGTCAACGTCTTGGCGGCTTTGTTTCATCCACACAACTCCACGACATAGCTCAACTCCCTCACGACATCGATCGCTACGTCACTGTGGCTCCACACGCTGCGGTGCACCGCATAGCCATCAATCGCGCCTCATTCAAAGAACTTCTTCATCACCCTTATCTCTCCTACGATCAGGTGAAAGCCATTATGCAACATCGGCAACGCATCGGCCCTTTGCGCGACTGGGAAGACTTGCGCGGAAATCCTAATTTTTCAACGGCAGATTTTGAGCGACTCCAACCTTATTTTTCTTTTTAGACTGGTGGGGGCAGGTTTTTCTAGAGATTCTAGTGGTTCTAGATGATCTAGTTCTACTAGTTCCTCTAGACATTCTAGTTTCTCTAGCTCCTAATTGCACACACCAAAACGTGAGCAAAAAAGAATGACATCCATCCACAGAGAAAGCCTCAAAAAGTAGCCATAAACTGCATAAAGCGACAAGTACCGAGCAAAAGCTATGTTAAATCTATCCACATTTATGAGATTCTCCAGCATCAAAATGTGCTTTTATCTCAAAATTCATTATTTTTGCAAGTATGAAGAAGAGAACAATTTGGGGCATTGCCATCGCGATGGGCATCGCACTTGCAGCACTCATCGGCACGCAGTTCTACTATCTCAACGAGGTCGTGGAAACTCGCCGCAAGCAGTTTGACGAAAACGTGAAACGTGCGCTCTATCAGGCTGCCCGCAATTTGGAACTTCGCGAAGTGCAAGACAATCTTGAAAAAGAATTGGACAGCAATGAGCCCAAGCACAATCAGCTGCAACAAAAGAGTGCTGCAGAAGCAGCCAAAGCTCTTCAACTTGCTGATGCCACTGCCGATAGTGCGCAGAGAGGCAGTGCTTATCCCACTCCCATTCGTCTTTCCGACAGCACCGCCTTCTCCTCTGTAATGACCGAGAAACTGCGTCAACGGTTTTTACACCAAAAAGACTTGCTCAACGAGGTCGTCTGTAAATGTCTCTATATGTCCGAGGATCGTCCCTTGGAACAGCGCATTCGACGCAGCGACGTAGACAACGCACTCAAAACAGAACTTCAACACAACGGCATCGATTTGCGCAAAGTGGGCTATCATTTTCAGTTGCTCACCGTAGATGGACAAGAAGTGCAACGATGCCCCGACTTTTCTACATCGCACGACGAAGCAGTCTATCGCGAACCCGTCTTCGAGCACGGTTCACCTGCCCATATGGGTTTCTTGGTCGTAAGATTCCCAGGTGCCAATGAATTCATCAAAAGCTCCACAAAATTCGTTTTCCCCTCCATCGGATTTAGTTTTTTGGTGCTTGGCATTTTCATTTTCACCATCTACAGCATCTTCCGACAAAAGCGACTGTCACAGATGAAAACTGATTTCATCAACAATATGACGCACGAACTCAAAACTCCCATCGCGTCTATTTCGTTGGTGTCGCAGATGTTAGCAGACGAATCAGTGCAATTTAGCGAAGAAACGCTACGTCGCAACTACAAAGTGATTAGCGATGAAACGAAACGACTCCGCCTACTCGTGGAAAAAGTGCTGCAACTCTCGATGTTTGACAATGCGCAAGCCGCAAATTTCAAATTCGACGAACTCGATGCCGACACCGTTGTAGCAGAAGTGGCCTCCACCTTCCAACTCAAAGTAGAAGCCGCTGGCGGAAAACTAGAAACACTCCTCGAAGCAGAAGATCCCATCATCTTGGCCGACTCGATGCACTTCACCAATTTGATCAACAACCTGCTCGACAATGCCCTCAAATATAGTCGTCCCGACGTTCCTCCCCACCTCATCGTCAGCACTCGAAATGTGGGAAAGGCACTCAAAATCAGCATCACAGACAACGGACTCGGCATCAAGAAGGAAAATCTAAAACGCATCTTCGAAAGATTCTACCGAGTGCACACGGGCAATTTGCACAACGTGCGCGGAGTAGGCATCGGACTCGCCTATGTGGCAGGAGTGGTGAAAGCCCACAACGGCACCATCACCGTGGAAAGCGAATATGGCAAAGGCACCACCTTCAACATATCGATTCCCCTTCTTTCTCCCTAGGCTTCTGCGCTGTATAACCATAAACTACGCACTATCCGCACACATTTGCGACTAACATTTGTGGCTAGCATTCGACGACAATAACACTCGCTTCATTCATTTTATCAACTGGACAAA
>CAJPLH010000006.1 GCA_905371275.1 Prevotellaceae bacterium | reverse complement strand
CGTGTCGTTTAGAAAAAGTGACGTGTTGTTTGTGCAATTTTGTCGGACATTTTTCCGATTTCTTCCCTTGGAATTTTGAAAACGTCCGATGAAATTTTGAAAATGTCCGATGAAATTGGAGGAAAATGCCCAAAGTTTGAAATGAACGAGCCGAAAAAGACAAAACGGAAAAGGAAGAAGTGTGTTTTGATTTCCTAGAACGAAGAAAAAACTTGCGATTTTTGCCGTTCGGCATTAACATTTCGCCTTCGTGATTCAACCTTGTTTAACCTAATTCTATTATTAGAGCGTTGTGGTGCAGTTCGTTATCGAGAAGATAACTGTCAGTCGTCTTTCATTTTCTTGTTGGCATCTTGTTTCTCATTCGTCCTCACCATAGCCCGCTACGCCTTCGCACTAATGGTAAACCATCTGCTCAACATTCTAATGAAGTCTGTTCAAAATCTAATGACCGATTGGGGATAAAATATGTTTAGGTACTAAAGACCAATTTGGATTTAAGGTAGATGATATAAGTTCTTTCCTCATCTACTTCTGTAATCTCTTGCAAAACCAAAGATGATTTTGTACCTTTGCAAAGTATATACTGCACTTCAATCGAGAATCAAGGCTTTTAACGATGTTCCGATGCTACTCTATAGTGCCATCATCGCTTGCCTGACAAAGACAATAGGTATTTTCAAATGAATACACACACCACTTATCCCTGCGACATCACAGTTGTTGTCCCTCTTTTCAACGAAGATGAAAGTCTTCCCGAACTTTATGCGTGGATTAAACGCGTAATGAGTGAGCACAAGTTTAGTTACGAAGTGATTTTTGTGGACGATGGTTCAACTGATCAGTCTTGGAACATCATTCAGGAGCTATCGCAAGAGGAAGATGGTGTGCACGGTATCAAATTTCGTCGCAACTACGGCAAAAGTCCAGCCTTATTCTGCGGTTTTCGCAGTGCAAAAGGTCGAGTAGTCATCACTATGGACGCAGATTTGCAAGACAGTCCAGAGGAAATTCCAGAGTTGTATCGCATGATTACTGAGGGTGGCTACGATCTCGTAAGCGGATATAAACAGAAACGCTACGACCCTATTTCGAAGACCATTCCCACAAAGCTGTTCAACGCAACTGCACGAAAAGTGAGTGGAATCCCCAATCTTCACGACTTTAATTGTGGGCTTAAGGCTTATCGTCTGGAAGTGGTTAAGAACATTGAGGTGTATGGAGAAATGCATCGCTACATTCCTTACCTAGCCAAGAATGCGGGCTTCTCAAAAATTGGAGAAAAGGTGGTACAACACCAAGCGCGTAAATTTGGAAACTCTAAATTTATGGGTCTGAACCGATTTGTAAATGGTTATCTCGACCTTCTCTCACTTTGGTTCTTGAATAGTTTCGGTCTCAAACCGATGCACGTATTTGGTTTCCTCGGCACTTTGATGTTTGTTTTCGGATTTCTGGCTACAATTGCCGTAGGAGGTATTAAACTATACCACTTGTTCCGCGGCATTCCTGCACCACTCGTTACAAATTCTCCATACTTCTATATTTCACTGACTATGATGGTGCTGGGAACTCAACTCTTTGTAGCAGGATTTTTGGGAGAACTCATCAGTCGCAATGCTCAAGGTCGCAATGATTATCACATCGAAGCTGAAATCTAACTCGACTTGGCATATGCTTTATTACTAACCTTTGCACGGCTTCATATCTTTATGGCAAAAACGCTTCAACATAGTTTTGGGGTTCTAGCAATCACTAGTCTGTTGATCGGTGTGGCGAGTTGCACGAGCATCGACTGTCCACTGGACAATCAAGTGGAAATGGTGCTCAATTTCTATCATCCAACCACAAACAAAGCTTACGCTCTCACAGATACGCTGAGTGTGTTTGGACTGAAAAACGATACCACGCAATTGTTGTTCAACAGAGCCATTGGACACAAGACCATTCGCCTTCCCTTAAACGTGTCCTCTGATAAAGACACGCTTTTATTCCGATTCTCTTCATTTGCAGAAAATGCAACAGACACGCTGTTTGTTCAACATCAACGCAAATCACACTTCGAATCATTAGATTGTCCAGCGTCGGTGTTTCATACACTCACAAAAATAGAATGGCACAACCATAAAGATAAGACGAAATTACCAACCATTCACGAAGTCGTTATCACAAATCCCAACGTAGCTTACGAAAATGTGGAGCATCTCAAAGTATTCATTCATCCTGCTACTCAATAGTATAGCCTGTTTTGGTGCTACGCTTTGTGCAAATGCAGCAAATAAGCCTCAAGGCTGTGATTCAACACATTCAGCAATAGGTTTGGCTACTGAGCACGAAGAAGTATCAACAAGTATAGCTCCTCAAACTTTCGACAACGAAGCTGAGTTTTTGGAGAGGTTGTCTCAATCGGATTCAGTATCAGGCGCGAAGAAACAACAAGGAGTTGTTTTTAATGATAGCAAGCAAGAAGCAATCAACCGCTTATTGGCTAATCGTAGTGTGCCCTTATGGGCTGGTGCCAGTGTTTCTGTGAATTTAGCCGGCGCTTTGCTCAATACATTCACTTCTTCTGGTAGTTACGAAGCTGCATTGCGCCTGAATTTGCGTAACAAATACTTTCCCATCATAGAGTTAGGCATTGGCGAATCGAATCAGAGTAGCGAAACAACACTACTACACTACTCTACACGTGCACCATTTGCTCGCTTGGGATTAGACTACAACATCAAAGGTGATAAACGCAGTACCAACCGGGTCTTCTTTGGTTTGCGCTATGGTTTTTCATCTTTCAACTACGATTTAAGTGGCACCAATGTGCAAGATTTGCACTGGAAGACGGAAGCACCTTTCCATTTCCACAGCATCAACGACAATGCCCATTGGGGAGAATTGGTGTTTGGTCTAGAAACTTCTCTTTGGAAGTTCATACATCTTGGTTGGTCAGTTCGCTATCAGCTACGTGTATATGAACACAACACCGAGATTGGACGCGCGTGGTTTGTTCCTGGCTTTGGACAAAATGCCGATAACAGCCATTTCTCAGGGACTTTTCAGCTCATCTTTGACCTCACACTTTTCAAGAAAATCAAAGTTCCAACTGTACCTACACAAAAATGAAACGCATCTTATCCATATCATTCCTCATCTTCCTTGTTGCTGGCACTATTTTTATATTGTCAAGAAGTAAATACTACGCAAGTGAAGGAGAGATATTTGGTACCACATACCACATACGTTACAACGCAACACAAAACTTTGACAAAGAAATAGCCGAGGAGTTGCACCGCATTGATACTATCTTCTCATTGTTTAAGGAGAATAGTTTGCTTTCGCGCTTTAATCGTGGTGAAGACACAGGAAAAGGAAATCAACTTTTTGCTGAAGTCATCAAACTATCTCTGGAGGTGTCTCGAGAAACTGACGGAGCATTTGACATCACGGTGGCTCCCTTAGTAAATGCCTGGGGCTTTGGTTTTAAGAACAAACAGCCGCTTTCTGCTGCACAAGTGGATTCGCTGCGCAAATTCGTTGGTTACCAACATCTTTCATTCGATGGAAAAGAACTTAAGAAAGATATTCCAAACTTGCAAATAGATTGTGGTGCAGTAGCCAAAGGATATGCAGTGGATCGTATAGCAAAACTCCTCAGCGACAAAGGATGCCAGAACTATATGGTGGAGATTGGAGGTGAAGTAGTCGTGAAAGGAAAGAACGATAAAGGCAAAAAATGGAGAATCGGTATCAATAAACCTATAGAGAACGCCAGTGCATCTAACGAAGAAGTGCAAACGCTGCTAAGCCTTAGCAATTGCGGAATCGCCACCTCAGGCAATTATCGCAATTTCTACATCAAGGATGGTAAGAAATATGCGCATTCCATAGACCCCAAAACCGGTTATCCCGTACAGCATTCTTTGCTTTCAGCCACAGTTATCACTAATTCTTGTGCAAAAAGTGATGCTCTTGCCACTTCATTTATGGTAATGGGGTTGGAAAAGGCTCAAGCCTTCGTGCAGAAGCACAAAGACGTGCACGTTTATTTTATATATGCTGATGAAAAAGGCAACTACCAAGTGTGGATGTCGAACGGCATAAAACCTATGATTGATTCTCAACAATGAGCAGCCATATCTTTCACAGATTCGTAGGAAATCCTCTATTTCAAGGTCTAAGCGTCGACGATTTTGAACATATTGCCGAACGTGTACCATTTGATTTCCATACCGTAGCTCCCGGGCACGCCATAGTTCGCGCAGACGATCCGTGCGAAGGTCTGATTTGTACACTGTCTGGTACTATCTGCAAAGAAGAAGTAAGCGATTTGCATCACTACACTTTCCGAGAGTTTACAACGACCAACACAGTAATTCAGCCCGAACGTCTTTTCGGTTTGCGTCCACGTTATAGTGCTACTTTTCTTGCTGAGACCGAAGTGCAGTATTTCTCTGTGCCAAAGCGAGAAGTACGTGATGTATTGTTCACGCTGACACCATTCCATCTCAACTATCTCAATTTAATCTGCACCACTCAGCAGTTGCAAGATAGTAGAGTGTGGCGTGCACTCCCCGACTCTTTGGAAGCACGCTTCTTACATTTCCTCTATTCGCGCTCTTCACGTCCAGCAGGTCGCAAAGAGTTGATAATAGACATGGTGGCTCTCGCAGGAGAGTTGACAGCAACTCGTCTGCGTGTTTCACAAATGCTCAATCAACTCAACGATAAAGGACTCATTGAACTACGCAGACGGCATATTCTAATTCCGTCACTTGAACTTTTGCTACAACAGAGTTGACCTCCCGACCGAGTAACACGATTCTCCCTAAGAAATACAGTACATTGCGATAAACGAACAATATAACTATGCATACTCGACAAGAACAACTAGAAGCCTTCAGTCGCATGCTCGATGTTCTCAATGAACTCCGCGAAAAATGCCCCTGGGATAGAAAACAAACGAACGAAAGTTTGCGTCCTAACACCATCGAAGAAGTTTATGAACTGTGCGATGCTCTGATGAAGTCTGACGAAAAGGAGATTTGCAAAGAATTGGGGGACGTTCTACTTCATGTTTGTTTTTATGCGAAACTCGCAGACGAGAAAGAACAGTTTGACATTGCGGACGTTTGCAATAAACTCTGCGATAAATTGATATTCCGCCATCCTCATGTTTATCCTCCATCGGATATTGCAGCAGCAGGTTTGCGACAGGGCATTAAAATAGAAACTGCTTCTGATGTTAGTATGCAATGGGAGCAACTTAAACAACTTGAAAAGGATGGCAACGACACTGTGCTTAGTGGTGTTCCCAACTCTCTTCCGTCTTTAATTAAAGCCTATCGGGTGCAAGACAAGGCACGTAACGTGGGTTTTGATTGGGAAGAACGTTCACAAGTCTGGGATAAAGTAAAAGAAGAATTGGCGGAATTTGAAGCTGAAGTGGAGAAGATGGACAAAGAAAAGGCTGAAGCAGAGTTTGGCGACTTGATGTTCTCTCTCATAAACGCAGCTAGACTCTACAAAATAAATCCAGACAATGCGCTCGAACGCACGAACCAAAAGTTTATTCGTCGCTTCAACTATTTAGAATCTCAAACACTTAAGAAAGGACGCAAGCTCACTGATATGTCTTTGGAAGAAATGGACAAATACTGGGAAGAAGCTAAGCGTCTGGAACAAGAATAACGCAATAATGCTTGCATACGTACGCTATCGTCTTCCAGGAGAGACTCTGATTAACGAGATTACCACACACAAATCCCCTTTGCAATGTGCTTCGGTTTCAGAGATTCCTCAACAAAAGGGATATGTCTTTGCTCCATTTCAGAAGAACGAAGACAATCCTCTTTGGTTCATTCCAGCCGATGAAAATAAATGTTGGGAGCAACCTTCTGAAGTTGTTTCTTTTTCATCTGATTTTACGATAGAAGAAGCCAATCGTGAAGAGTATGCACAAGCCTTTGCAGCTTGCCAAAACTCGCTACTTCAAGGTGTATTGCAGAAAGTTGTACTATCTCGCACCCTTAAAGTTCATTTTTCTAATTCTCTTTCGTTAGAAGAACAACAGCATTTGTTTGAACGAGCTTGCATCACGTATCCTCAGAGCTTTGTAAGTCTTATATCGCTTCCTGCACCGTGGGGAACGTGGTTGATGGCTACCCCAGAAATTCTGCTATCTGCAAAGGGGTCGACATGGCGTACTATGGCGTTGGCTGGAACAATGGAGAAAACAGACGATTGTTTTTTGACTCCTGCAACTTGGTCGAAAAAGAATTGTAAAGAGCAACAATGGGTGGTCGATTATATAAGCCAACAACTTGACTCTATCGGCTATCAATATCGAAAAAGCGATACTTATGTGCGACCCGCCGCGCATTTGCTACACCTTTGCACGGATTTCGAAATAACTCCGCCTCAGCATCATTCAATATACCGCATACTAGAAGCTTTGCACCCCACACCGGCTGTTTGTGGTTGGCCTACTCTCCAAGCCAAAACCATTATCACGCAAATAGAACCGCATGACCGTGAATACTATTCTGGTTACTCAGGACCTATTTCTCCGGACTCGGCACAACTATTTGTCACCTTGCGTTGTTTGCATCTGTTAGATGATTCCGCAACACTCTACGCAGGAGGAGGTTTATTAGCTGAAAGTAACGAAAATAGCGAATGGCAGGAAACGGAACGCA
This sequence comes from Prevotellaceae bacterium, assembly GCA_905371275.1. Taxonomy (GTDB): domain Bacteria; phylum Bacteroidota; class Bacteroidia; order Bacteroidales; family Bacteroidaceae; genus Alloprevotella. Next base: position 23,613 of record CAJPLH010000006.1, on the reverse strand, counting down.
AATTGAAGACTATGCTTCGTCTGTTTGCTCGTCGTGAAACTCATTCGTGAAAGCATAAACGCTTAACATGTACTCAAACAAGACCAATATAAATTTACTGACAGCGCATCTTCTTGCTCATAACATTGAAGACATCGTGGTTTGTCCTGGTTCGCGCAATGCCCCCATCATACACAATTTGTATGAGGTTGGAAGTAAGTTCCGCTTACACCCTATTACCGATGAGCGTAGTGCGGCTTTTGTTGCTATTGGTCTGTGGACGAAAAAGAAGAAACCCATTGCCATTTGCGTAACCTCGGGGAGTGCTATATTAAATTGCATACCGGGGATAGCTGAAGCGGCTTTTCGACAGATTCCCATCATAATGATTTCTGCCGACCGTCCAGAAGTTTTATTAGGAAAGTTGGATGGTCAGACGCTTCCACAACAAGATGCGTGCAGCCCTTATGCCCAATGTTGGCAGATAGAAGAGATAACGACAGAAGAAGCACTCAAACAGCAAAACCTCTGTTTGGCAGAAGCTTTTTCCACTCTGTACAAACGGGGAGGACAGCCCATTCATCTCAACATCCCTATCAGTGAACCACTATTTGAGTTTACTACTACTGAACTTCCTACCGCGGAGATTCTCCCCCAAGATTGGCATCAAACGGAAACGATATCTCCTCGTTGGTTGGAATTACTCCATAAGTCTAAACTTCCCCTACTCATTATAGGACAGTATGAGGGAAACTTGATACCCGCCGTAAAACATTTTTGCCAATATAATCAGCTACTCGTTTATGCTGAGCACATCAGCAACCAACAAGATGCGCGAATGGCTTTATGGCTTGACCAACAAAAGCTTTGTCCCGATGTGGTGATACATATTGGAGGCTGTCTAGTCAATAAGTTTTTCAAGCAACATCTTCGCACTATAACAAACCTCCCAGTATTGCGCATTGATGAGACAGATGATTGTCCAGACACGTTTCTACAACATGCGGAAAAATTAAAGGCCTCCCCTGCAGAACTATTGCAACAATTAGCTGATATTCTTCCTAGCAAAAGCGAAGTTGCAAATGCCTACAAACAATTGTCCGATGAAATAGCACCTTTTGCCTACCCCATTGAAGCTTTGTTTGTAGCCAATAGTACGGCGGTAAGGTGGACGAACCGACAATGGCCGATTATCCAAACGCCAGTATACTGCAATAGAGGAACAAATGGCATTGAAGGTTCTTTATCAACCGCAGCAGGTTACTCCCTCGTTGCTGACAACAAAGTGCTTTGCATTATTGGTGATTTGTCTTTTTTCTATGATGCTAATGCTCTCTGGAATCAGCATCTCGATGGACGACTTCGCATTCTACTCCTTAATAATCAGTGTGGGGCTATCTTTCACCACTTACCTGGTTTGAGAAACGTTGCGGCACTTCCTAATATAGTCGCAGCAGCACATCACAACACGGCTAAGGGTATAGCTACCTCCTATCATTGCACCTATATCGAGGCAAAAACGTCTAATCTAGACCAAGATGCAGACGCACTCATCAACCGTTTATTGGAAGAAGATAGTTTGCGCCCTGTAATACTTGAAGTGTTCTGCCCAATTTAATTGCATTTACTTTCTAAACATTTTACTCTATGAGAACTTGGACTCCTCTCCACACCTATCAAGAAATACTCTTTGATTTCTTTGAAGGAATAGCACGCATTACTATCAATCGTGCACGCTATCGCAATGCTTTTACTCCTACAACAATAATGGAAATATCGGATGCCCTTCGCATTTGTCGCGAAAACCAAGATATTAGTGTTGTGGTTTTGACTGGAGCACATTCACCACTGCAAGAAGGACAGACAGAAGAAGAACGTCTACCCACAGAGGCTTTTTGTGCAGGTGGAGATATGCATGTCAAAGGCAGAGGTGGCTATGTAGGAGGAGACGGAGTACCTCGTTTAAATGTACTCGAGGTGCAAAAACAGATTCGCTCGCTTCCTAAACCCGTCATTGCAATGGTAAACGGCTTTGCCGTAGGTGGAGGTCACGTTTTGCATTTGATGTGTGACCTGACAATTGCGTCAGAGAATGCTAAATTCGGACAAACAGGTCCCAAAGTCGGTTCTTTTGATGCTGGTTTTGGTGCTAGTTATATGGCACGTATCGTTGGACAAAAGAAAGCACGCGAGATTTGGTTCTTGTGCAACCTCTATACTGCCGAAGAAGCAGAACGTATGGGAATGGTAAACAAGGTTGTTCCTTTCGACCAATTGGAAGATGAAGTTGTGGTATGGGCTAAGCGTATGATGGAGCACTCGCCTTTGGCTCTGCGTATGATCAAAGCAGGTCTTAATGCTGAGCTTGACGGTCAAGCGGGTATTCAAGAACTTGCAGGAGATGCCACAATGCTTTATTATCTTCTTGACGAAGCACACGAAGGGGGACAAGCTTTCTTAGAAAAGCGTAAGCCAGATTGGAGTAAGTTCCCCAAACTCCCCTAGCCTACAAGTTTAACCCAAATCGGTCATTAGATCCTGGACATATTTCATTGGATTGTTGAGCAGATGGTTGGTTGTGAGTTCGAAGGCGTAGCGGGCTACGGCGAGAAAGAACAAGCAACAAGATGCCAACAAGAAAATGAAAGATGGCAGGAAGTTATCTTCTCTATAACGAATTGCACTATAACGGTCTAATGACCGATTTGGGTTTATTATTCAGAATCTCTTTGTAAATCGTCATCTTATGTCGCACGATTTCGAGCAACTTACAATCTCTTTCACCGAGAAGTCCTTGCTATTTCTTCAACCTGCAGGGACTTCTCGTGGAGTTTATTTGGAACGCAAAGTTTGGTATGTAGAAGCTTATGCCAACTATAATGGACTGCCTGTTTATGGTATTGGCGAATGCGCTCCTCTTCCACAATTGAGTTCTGACGATGTCCCCAACTATGTAGAGATTCTCGCTGAGGCTTGTCGTTTATGGCAAACAACCCAGGTCTTTCCCAGAGAATTTCTAAAAACTTATCCTTCTATTTTAATGGGATTTGAAACAGTGCAACTTTCTCTACACAGATGCGCTGAAACAGGAAATCCATTTCTTCTATCGTCAACGCCTTTTGCTCTCGGAAAAGAAGGAATTCCAATCAATGGCCTTGTTTGGATGGGAAATGCAGAAGAAATGCTGGAACGAATGAAGGCAAAACTTGCTGCAGGTTTTCGGTGCGTGAAAATTAAAATAGGTGCCATCGATTTTGAAGCAGAACTAAATCTCCTTAGCATCTTACGACAGCACTATTCCCCACAACAAGTTGAGCTTCGTCTTGATGCCAACGGAGCTTTTTCTCCTCAAGAAGCAATAGAAAAACTACGTCTACTATCTGCCTTCAACATTCATAGCATAGAACAACCTATTCGCGCTGGACAATGGATAGAAATGGCAGAACTTTGTCGACAAAGTCCAATCCCAATTGCTCTAGACGAAGAACTCATTGGTGTTCATTCTAAAGAAGAGAAGGAAAGACTGCTTGATACAATTAAGCCACAATACATTATCCTAAAACCCTCCTTGCACGGTGGTTTTTCTGGTGCTGAAGAATGGGAAGAACTCGCAGACGCCAGAGGCATAGCCCATTGGGCTACTTCAGCTCTTGAAAGTAATGTTGGTTTAAACGCTATTGCTCACTGGACAGCCCGAAGACAACAAGAAAAAGCCAAGATGGGAAAGCCCCTGATGCCCCAAGGCCTAGGGACAGGGCAACTGTTTGCCAATAATTATGACGCAATTTCTCTTGACATTAAGTCCGATGAACTCTGGAATGGAAAGGAAGCAAATAGAGTTTTTTGGCAACAGTTGTCGGATTTCTCAAAGAAGTGGAATGACGACAGACTAGATTTGTTAGAGTTTCAAACAAGTGGAAGCACTGGAAAGCCTAAGACAATGACATTGTCGAAAAAAGCGATGCGAGCAAGTGCCCAACGCACCTTAAGTACTTTAGACATCAAATCAGAAAGCAAAGCCTTGCTTTGCCTACCTCTCCATTATGTGGCAGGAAAAATGATGGCTGTACGAGCGTTTGTAGGCAAACTTCAATTACTGACCAGTGCACCAAGCCTTCATCCATTTGCGCAGCTCAAAATAGCACCGCAATTTGTTGCGCTAACACCACATCAAGCAGCTGCTACTCTTGAAATACCCAAGGAAAAAGAACTCTTAGCATCAACAGAATGTGTCATTTTAGGAGGTGGAAGTGTTAGTGAATCCCTTGAAGAATCCCTTCAATGCTGCCGCGGAAAAGTATATAGCACCTATGGAATGACTGAAACGCTCTCGCACATTGCTCTTCGCCGAATAAATGGCTCTCAGCGTTCAGATTGGTATACTCCGCTAGAGGGCGTTAGCATAGCTCTTAGTGCAGAGGGATGTTTGGTCATAACAGATAGACTGACAAACGAACATCCTCTCCACACCAACGATATGGGGGAAATCAATGCTTTAGGACAATTCCGCATCCTAGGACGACGCGACAATGTTGTTTGTTCTGGAGGATTAAAGTTACATATTGAGGAGTTAGAAAGAAAATTGCAGGCTGAAGATTATGGTTTACAACTGACCTCCGTTCCCGATGACGCACTTGGAGAAGCCTTGGTTTGTTTGCATACAAAGAAATTTGATCAATCATTTTTACAGGAATGGTGCAAAAAAAATCTCACCAAGCATGAACAACCACGATATTTTCTTTGCATTGAGAACCTTCCACTCACAGAGACAGGAAAACCAGCTAGAGCTATTGCCAAAGAAATGGCTATACAAGCATTATAAACTAGTCGATGGTAGACTCTACGACGACTAGAGAACGTTGTTACTCACTTTTTCTCCTCTCATTTCCATATAGTCAATATATTTTTCCTATCTTTGCAGCGGTAAAACATCACGCTTCAACAGTTGCGTTCCAAACAACTCAATAGAAGTGTAAGTTTCGACCCAAGTTTTCTGAATCCTCTAATCTTCTTTAGCGATAATGAAACTTATCTTGATGACGCGTCCTGAGTTCTTTGTAGAAGAGCATCAAATTCTTACAGCTCTCTTTGACGAAGGACTTGATACGCTTCACCTGCGCAAACCTAATTCAGAACCGGTATATTCCGAACGTCTTCTTTCGCTCATCCCAGACGGGTATCGAAAGAAGATTGTTGTGCATGATCACTTTTACCTTAAGCAGGAATACGGTCTCAAAGGCATTCATTTGAGCAATAGAAACGCAGAGGTGACGCAAAACTTCAAAGGCCATATTTCTTGTTCTTGTCATAATGCTCAAGAACTAAGTAATGCTTCTAGTTTTAGCGACTACATGTTCCTTGGACCACTCTATGATTCTTTGGAGCAAGACGAACTAAATTCTTCACTTTCTCAATCTACACTGCGTCAAATGGCTCAGAAAAGAATAATCAACAAGAAAGTGATGGCTTTTGGTGGCATTGGTTTAGACGATATTTCCGAACTCAGAGATTTTGGATTCGGTGGCTTCGTGATTTTGGGCGATATATGGAATCGTTTCAATATCCACACGAGCTGCGACTACAGAGACGTGGTACACCATTTCCGAAAACTTCGCAAAGCTGTAGACTAATAGCCATACTATTACAATCTCAGCTTGAACTACTCCACTCTTTTTTCTCAACAACCTAGCTTTATTAGAACAGAGAAAGAGAGATGTAGGAAGCAATGCACTCCTTAACGCACCATTGACCCAATACATTCCAAACTCAATACACACTCACACGTAATGAACAGTAAAATGAAAGTCTTCTCGGGCACAAAATCGCGCTACTTGGCCGAGAAAATTTGCGAAAATCTTGGTTGCTCTCTCGGCAATGTAAGCATCACCTATTTTGCCGATGGTGAATTTGAGGTTTGCTACGAAGAATCTATTCGCGGTTGCGATGTCTTCCTCGTTCAAAGCACCTTCCCCTCAACAGACAACCTTATGGAACTCCTCCTGATGGTGGATGCAGCAAAACGCGCTTCAGCACGTTCTATCCAAGCTGTAGTTCCTTATTATGGTTGGGCTAGACAAGACCGTAAGAGTAAGCCTCGCGTTTCTATTGCTGCAAAACTTGTGGCCAATATGCTCAGCGTTGCGGGCATCGATCGCATTATGACAATGGATTTGCACGCAGACCAAGAGCAAGGATTCTTTGAAGTTCCTGTAGACCACTTGTTTGCATCAACAATTTTGCTTCCATACGTGAAGAGTCTTAACCTTAAAAACATCTGCATTGCAACACCAGATGTTGGTGGCTCAAAGCGTGCAAGTACTTATGCCAAGTATTTGGATTGCCCCATGGTCATCTGCAACAAGACACGCAAACGCGCAAACGAAGTTGACTCAATGGAAGTTATTGGCGATGTGTCTGGCATGGATGTTGTTCTCGTTGACGATATGGTAGATACAGCAGGTACTATCACTAAAGCCGCAGACTTGCTCAAGTCGAAAGGCGCAAATTCTGTACGCGCTATGGCTTCTCACTGCATTATGTCAGGCCCAGCGGATGAACGCGTGGACGCTAGTGCATTAGAAGAAATTGTATTTACAGATTCAATCCCTTACAATGGCACTTCTTCCAAAGTGAAACAACTCTCTGTAGGACCTCTATTTGCAGAAACTATTCGCCGTGTCCTAAAGAACGAAAGTATTAGCAGCCAATACCTCATCTAATCCTTTCAATCTCCGAGAATTTCGGTGGAACTTCGTACTGTATCCAATTGAAATAGAACCTTTCAGCGTGTTTTTTCCGAAGCACTGCTTTACTTTGCTCTGTTCTCAATAGGTTCAGTAAAAAGTTCCACCGAAATTATATAAAAGCCTTTCCTTAATCTTGGCTCTCAAAAATAAGTTATACACTTTATCTCACCATCATTTCGGCTATGCGTCGTAAATTCATCCTTACACTTTGGACGTTGCTCATAAGTGGATTGATTTTCACTGGTCTGGCTTTCGTTGCTATCGAACGAGGCTGGATTGGCTATATGCCCGACCTACAGCAAATCCAAAGTCCTATCAATAAATTTGCTTCGCAGGCCTTTACTGCCGATGGGGTGCTACTTGGCACTTGGTCGCGCAACGAAAATCGTGTATTCGTTTCTCAAGATAGCATTTCTCCTCACCTCGTCAAAGCCTTAATAGCCACGGAGGATGAGAGATTCTACGAACACTCAGGTGTTGATGCCAAAGCTCTAGGACGAGCTTTTGTGAAACGCGGCTTACTGGGACAACACAATGCGGGCGGTGGTTCTACAATTACACAACAGCTAGCCAAACAATTGTACTCCTCGACAGCCCAAAGCACTTTGCAACGTCTACTCCAAAAACCTATCGAATGGGTTATCGCCGTAGAGATAGAGCGTTACTACACAAAAGAAGAGATAATCACGCTGTATCTCAACTACTTTGACTTCTTACACAATGCGGTCGGAATTAAGACAGCAGCCAACGTCTACTTTGGGAAATCAGCGTATAATTTGTCTATTCTAGAGTCTGCCACACTGATTGGAATGTGCAAAAATCCGTCTTATTTCAATCCAATCCGAGACTTAGAACGATGCCGACAACGCCGCAATGTGGTGCTTGGACAAATGGTAAAGGCAGGTTATTTAAGTACAGATAGTTGTGCCCAACTCAGTGCAGAACCACTCACCCTCAACTTCCATCGCATTGACCATAAAGAAGGGAAAGCTGCTTATCTGCGTGAATATCTACGCCAAATTCTCATGGCTGACAAGCCCAAGCGTGAGAATTATCGAGAATGGCAACTGCAGCAATTCTATGCCGATTCTATTTCATGGGAAACAGATCCATTGTATGGTTGGTGCAAAAAGAACAAGAAACGTGATGGCAGCAATTACGACATCTATACAGACGGTTTAAAAGTATATACCACCATAGATTCTCGAATGCAAAGCTATGCTGAAAACGCTATCTACAAACACGTGGCATTGGCATTGCAGCCAGAATTCAATCAAAAACGAACTTCTTCCCCCAACTTCCCCTACTCCAACAATCTCTCTTCAAAACAAATCAAACAGATATTCAATCGCGCAATGAAACAAAGCGATCGATATCGTGCGATGAAACAAGCAGGAGCGAGCGAAGAAGAAATAAAATCGGCTTTCCGCACTAAAATACCGATGACTGTATATAGTTATCACGGAGATGTCGACACCGTAATATCCCCGATGGACTCTATACGTTACTACAAAGCCTTTTTACGTTCGGGACTTGTTTCTATCGATCCGCACAATGGTCATGTGAAAGCCTATGTTGGAGGCTTGAGATATTCTCAATTTCAGTATGATATGGCAATGGTTGGCCGTCGTCAAATAGGTTCGACGATGAAACCTTTCGTTTTTGCTTTGGCAATGGAAGACGGCTATACACCAGAAAGTCTCATTTCAAATGGTCAGCGCACATACCGAGTGGCAGGAGAAGCGTGGACACCGCGCAATGCGAATCACGCGCGTGCCGGACAAATGGTTACCCTTAAATGGGGACTTTCACAGTCCAGCAACTGGGCTACCGCCAATTTGATGAATCAAGTTGACCAAAGTGGCAATAGACTGGTGCGACTACTTCATAGTTTTGGCATTGTAAATCCAGATATTCACCCCTCAATGGCTCTTTGTTTAGGCCCCTGCGATGTAACGGTGAGCGAATTGGCATCTGCTTACACGGCATTCGTCAATAATGGACTCAGGTGTGCTCCGCTTTTGGTTAGCAAAATTGAGGATAGCGAAGGTAATGTCATTGCAGACTTTACTCCAAGGATGAGCGAGGTTGTTACCGAACAATCAAGCCGTTATATCATAGACATGATGCGTGCGGTAGTGGATCAAGGTACCGCAAAACGCCTGCGCTTCAAATACAACCTAACAGGTCCGATAGCGGGTAAAACAGGAACTACCAACAACAATTCAGACGGATGGTTTGTTGGTTGCGTGCCACAGCTCGTCACTGCCTGCTGGGTAGGAGGAGAGGATCGCGACATTCACTTCAATTCCACAGCATCTGGGCAGGGAGCTTCTACAGCACTTCCCATTTGGGCATACTATATGAACAAAGTCTTCAAGAACAAAGCCTTAGGATACAACCCTAACGAGGAATTTTATCCAGAAGATGCATCAACTTCATCTTCTATGTTCAAAAGTTCTTCAAAGGATAGCCTTTCAACAAAGCCTGGAAGTCCACCCAAAAACAAAGCCTCGGCAAAAGAAGACAATAAGAACAAAGCCAGCAACAATGTTTTCCGATAAATAACATCTCGGCACTATTATTTGTCCGAATAAAATTCAATCTTCGGAATCTGTTTCACCGCGATTCACCATAACTTTATGAAGTTTCTAGCCATTATCCCAGCGCGCTACGCCTCCACACGATTTCCAGCCAAGCCCCTCGCAATGTTGGCAGGAAAACCCATCATTCAACATGTATTTGAACGAGTTTCGGCAGTTATCCCAGACACTTTCGTTGCAACAGATGACGATCGCATTGCTGATGCCGTGGCGGCTTTTGGAGGCAAGTATGTCATGACATCTACTCATCATCGCAGCGGAACAGACCGATGTGAAGAAGCCGTCGAAAAAACGGGTATTACTGCAGATATTGTCATCAATGTGCAAGGGGACGAACCCTTTGTTGATCCATCGCAAATTATGACGTTGTGCCAATGCTTCGAACAAACGAATACTGATATAGCCACACTAGTGAAACCTTTCACTCCAGACATGGGAATCGAAGCGTTGAAGAATCCAAATTCTCCTAAGGTCGTACTAGATAGCCACCAACGCGCACTTTATTTCTCGCGTTCAGTCATCCCCTATCTCAGAGGTATCGAGGAAAAAGATTGGCTCATTCAGCACACCTTCTACAAACACATCGGTCTTTATGCCTTTCGACGTGACGTTTTAAAGCAGATAACTAGTTTGCCACAAGGTTTTTTGGAACAAGCAGAAAGTTTAGAACAACTTCGCTGGCTCGAGAATGGCTATTGCATCCGCGTTGGAATGACAGACGTAGAAACAATCGGCATAGACACTCCCGAAGACCTGCAACGCGCAGCGGACTTCTTACGACAACAAGCGCAAAAAAACAGTTGAAAGCTTTGTAATCTCAGGAAGAAAAGCTAACTTTGCGCATATAACAACAGAGTATATTCTCCATTGTTCAAAGATTCTCTCTATATTTATGCGCAAAATCCTTTATTCAACCCTTTTCGCTGCAATCTTTGCTTTATCTGCTAATGCAGACGATGGACTCTCCGTAAAGTCATTTCGTTGGAAAGACGGAGACTATTACGGTGATGCCACCAAGAACGTTCCCAATGGTAAAGGGCGACTTTTGATGAAGAATGGTGATGTCTATGAAGGAGATTTTGTAAAAGGAAAACGCCAGGGCTATGGTATTTTCACCCTAAAATCCGGGGAAAAATATGAAGGCCAGTGGTTCAACAACGAACAACACGGACGAGGCGTATATTACTATATCAACAACAATCGCTATGACGGCCTTTGGTATCGTGACTTCAAAGAAGGAAAAGGCACGATGTATTATTATAATGGCGACGTTTACTCTGGCGATTGGAAAGACGACAAACGCAACGGTGAAGGTACTTATACCTACGTTAGCGGAGCATCTTATAAAGGTCATTGGGTCAATGATAAGAAACAAGGTAAAGGTTCTTTTGATTGGTTCGATGGTACAAAATATGATGGTTATTGGTCTAATAATCAGAGGAATGGTTATGGAACCTACTATTATGCCGACGGCGATATGTATGTCGGAGAATGGAAAGATGACAACCAGCACGGAAAAGGAATCTACAAATTCAAAAATGGTGACATCTACGAAGGCCAATATCTAAACGGGGAACGCACAGGAGAAGGAGTCACCAATTTTGCCAATGGTGATAAATACACTGGACACTTCCTCAATGGTGAGCAAAGTGGTCAAGGCACTTATATATGGAAAGGTAAGGCCACTTACACCGGACAATGGAAAGCTGATAAACCAGACGGCCGTGGAGTCTATAAAACAAAGGCAGGCGACGATTATGATGGTATGTGGAAAAACGGTATGATGGATGGCGAAGGAGTTCTGCACACTGCACAAGGCGAACGCTATAAAGGGCTTTTCAAAGAAAACCAAAAACATGGCTCATGTATCGAGATTACCGCTGATGGTACTCGATTTGAAGGCAGTTATTATCAAGGAGAACGCCACGGCGATTTCACCGAATATGATAAGAATGGCAACAAAATAGCAGCAGGAACATATGACCACGGAAGAAGAACGGAAACTTATCGCAAATAAGAACACCAATTCTCGTTTCATACGTTTTTGTTTTCTGAGTTCTTTGAAGCTTTGTTCAAACAGACAAACGCTACAATGCACTTACCCAATGTTCGTCTCTAAACGACAATATCCTAATTAACGCGTACCTAAATATGAAAGCGACCTCAGTAAAGCCAGTCTCCACTACGACTGCGGCAAATGAAAAGGAAGAAGGAAAAAACACCCCCCTCCTTAAGATTGTAAAGAACGACGAATGGCTTGCTCCCTTTCAAGAAGCAATCGTTGGAAGACATCAATATGCCCTTTCAAAAATAGAGGAACTCACACAAGGCAAGCAGAGCATAGCTGAGTTTGCTATGGGACACCATTTCTTTGGACTACACCACAACGGCAAACAATGGATATTTCGTGAATGGGCTCCCAATGCCACTCGCATCGTTTTGATTGGCGATTTCAATAATTGGGAAGAGTCCAAAGAATATGAACTTTCTCGCATCGATGAACATGGAACGTGGGAGGTAAAACTTCCCTCTAATGCCATACATCATGGCGACCTATATAAACTCCACGTTTATTGGGAAGGTGGACAAGGTGAGCGCATCCCTTCTTATGCCACTCGTGTGGTGCAAGACGAACAAACAAAAATTTTCTCTGCACAAGTCTGGGCACCCCAAAAGCCTTATACCTTCAAACAAGAGAATTTCAAACCTAGCAAAAGTCCACTCCTCATCTATGAATGCCATATTGGTATGGCGCAAGATGCAGAGAAAGTAGGTACCTACAATGAATTCCGCGAAAACATCCTTCCGCGCATCATTGCAGATGGTTATAATTGTATTCAAATAATGGCCATCCAAGAGCATCCCTACTACGGCTCGTTTGGCTATCACATCTCCAACTTTTTTGCTGCGTCTTCTCGTTGTGGGACTCCCGACGAACTCAAGCAACTCATTGATGAAGCCCATCAACATGGCATTGCAGTCATCATGGACTTGGTGCACAGCCACGCAGTAAAAAATGAAGTAGAAGGTTTAGGCAACTTCGCTGGAGACCCACACCAATACTTCTACACAGGTGACCGTAGAGAACATCCAGCATGGGATTCGCTTTGCTTTGACTACGGCAAAAATGAAGTACTGCACTTCCTCCTCTCCAATTGTCGCTATTGGCTAGAAGAATTCAAATTTGATGGATTCAGATTTGACGGAGTAACCTCAATGCTCTACTATAGCCATGGCTTGGGAGAAACCTTCGGAGGATATGGCGATTACTTTAACGGTCACCAAGATGACAACGCCATCTGCTACTTGACGTTAGCTAATGAAGTTATCCACCAAGTGAATCCCAATGCGATTACCATCGCCGAAGAAGTGAGCGGTATGCCAGGATTGGCACTTCCTTTCAAAGATGGAGGATACGGCTTCGACTATCGTATGGCGATGAATATTCCCGACTATTGGATCAAAACGATCAAAGAGTTCAAAGATGAAGATTGGAAACCCTCTTCTATCTTCTGGGAATTGACCAATCGCCGCACTGACGAACACAATATCTCATACACCGAGAGCCACGACCAAGCACTTGTAGGCGATAAAACCATCATTTTCCGCCTTATTGATGCCGATATGTATTGGCACTTCCGCAAAGGGGATGAAAACGAACGTGCAACGAGAGGTATTGCTTTGCACAAAATGATTCGTTTGGTGACCGCTTCAACCGTCAATGGTGGATACCTTAACTTTATGGGTAATGAATTTGGTCATCCCGAATGGATAGATTTCCCTCGCGAAGGAAACGGATGGAGTCATAAATACGCACGCCGCCAGTGGCATCTGGTAGATGACAAAGAGCTGTGCTATCATTTCTTAGGCGACTTTGACAAGGCAATGCTTCAAACATTGAAACTTGAGAAAGATTTGCAAGACCTCCCCGTTATTGAAATATGGCACAACGATGGCGACCAAATTTTAGCCTTCCAACGTGGCGACCTTCTCTTTGTCTTCAATTTCTCTCCAACAACTTCCTATACTGACTACGGATTTATGGTGAAGAAAGGAGCTTATTCTGTGGTGCTCAATACAGACAACCCTGATTTTGGAGGATATGGTCTAACAGATGACACCATTACCCACTTCACTAATGAAGATCCCATTTTGGAAGCAGACGGAAAAGGCTGGTTGCAATTGTATATTCCTGCACGTTCTGCGGTAGTTCTCCGTAAGAAATAACTTATGAAGTCTTTATTTACTTCCAACCGAAGAGTGCGTATCTGCCAATACGCACTCTTCGGAGTGTTTATCTTCTACTTCACAGCTGTTCTGCATGCAGAGGATTTACTATTAATAGCGTTGCGTTGCTTTCCTGAAATCACCACAAAGCATCTACTCGCTCATCCACAAGCCATAGGCACCTGCTCCACCCTTTTTTTGTTACCCATCATCATTGGGACTAACGAAAAATGGCATTGGCTATCTCGATTAGGTAGCACATTACGGCAGTTTGTGGCGATATTCCTAGGTTTCTTTATCATTGGAATCATCATTCCATCAGACGAACAAACTAACCTAGAGCGACAAACAGCAAGACTCTATGCAATTGGTTTACACGAAAAAGCCTTTGAAGTGGGACACAATTACCCCTTCACAACCCCAAGATTGCAAGTTCTTCGACAGCAAGCAATTTCAGCCAACAATCAACTTGGACAGCACCTGTTTGAAGGAACGTTGTACTATTTTCCTCCTGCTATACGCCACCAAGCACTGAAACAACTGTCAATCCCTGTCACCCTCGGAGGATTACGCTATTTGGACACCACCAAATTTCAATCAGAGCAGCCCTATATTTCAGCTCTTCTGGACGGAAATCTATCATTATTTGCAACAACACTTCCTCGAAAATATCTTTCTCTAAAGAATTCATCTCAAGTTCCTCTCTACTATCGGCAGGCTTTATTATTGTATATGCGACAAACCACACGCCCTATACTCTATTTTGCTGATGATGCTACAGAAACAAACTACAGAGATTTCTTAGACCAGCAGTGCAAATTACGTCTACAATATCCCCCTGATTCAAGACACAATTACAGTATCTCCGAGAAGAACAAAATGAGTTTCTTCTACGGCAACACATATTGGTACTATTATTTCTATGAGATTCCTCAGAAATAAGTAAGTTTTATCCCCAACGTCTTCTTAATATCTCCTCTCAAATGGATCATATTTATCGCCGCGATGTACTAGACTTTGTCACCATCGCCACTGAATACTGCAAACAAGTAGAACAATGCGCAGGCAGCGAACGCAGTGAGTTTGTAAGCATTATGCAACGCCTGCTTCCTATGATATATCTCAAAGCCACGATGGTTGAAGAAGTAGAAGAAGGAGTGGGATACGTTGAGGCTGTTGTAACAGAAGAAGACTACGAATATGTTCGCACGCAAATTGCAGCTATTATGCGAGATGCCGACGACTATCTTGACGTTTTTGTCGAAAGTTTCCGCTATTCTGACGCACCAGTAGTCTGCACTGTTAGTGAGAGTCTGGCAGACATCTACCAAGCTCTACGCAATATGGTTGAAACTTTTCGCAGTGAAATCGATGAAGCAATGGAGGTTGCTCTATTCGAATGTCTTGAAGACTTCCGACTACGCTGGGGACAAATTCTATTAGGTGCTGTCCGCGCCATTCACGAACTTATAGCCTCTGGACAAGCCGATGAGCTGTAAAGCAATTAAGGTTCTAATGACCGATTGGGATTAAGCACGACAGCCTCTTCATTATTTCAGACATTATGCAAGAACTTTTTGTTCGTACAGATAAGAAACTAATTCCTACCCTCCCCCGCTACACATTCAATGGTCGCATTGTCGTAGTACAAAGTGAAAGCGAAGCCAACCGCGCCATTGACTATCTGCGAAAACACAGTATAGTGGGAATAGACACCGAAACACGCCCTTCGTTTCGGCGAGGAATTCAATATAAAGTCGCTCTCATCCAAATAGCGACTTCAGAGATTTGTTTTCTCTTTCGCCTCAATTATATGGGGTTTCCTGATTCGTTGATTAGTTTTTTAGAAGACGAGAAAATCGGAAAAGTTGGTTTGTCACTCAAAGACGACACACACCAATTAGCACAAAGATACCCTCGTTTCAAACCCAAGAACTTCATTGATTTACAACAAATAGCAGCCCAAATGGGGATAGAAGATATGAGTTTAGCAAAGCTATTTGCCAACTTCTTTCGCCTACGCATATCAAAGAATGCTCAACTCTCCAATTGGGAAGCTGATGCCCTTGATGAAAAACAGCGCATCTATGCAGCCACAGACGCCAGCGCTTGCTTGTTACTTTTTTCCAAAATGAAAGAACTCACAGGCAACAAGCAATACAAACTCACATCAGGCATTTAATATCCTAACAACCCTATGATTACTCTTCAACTTCGCCGAGGCAAAGCAGAAAGCATAAAACGTTTCCATCCCTGGATTTTTTCAGGGGCAATTCAAGGCACACAACCGCGCAATCAACACATAGAAGAAGGCGAAATTGTCCGTGTTGTTGATCACGAAGGTGCATTCATCGCACTTGGTCATTATCAAATTGGCTCCATTGCCGTGAGAATTCTCAGTTTCGAGGATATTGTTATAGACAATCATTTTTGGACTTCTCGACTGCGTCAAGCCTTTCAATTGAGAACCATATTAGGCTATACTAATCGAGAAAGCGAACATAATATCTATCGTTTAATACATGGAGAAGGCGACCAACTCCCTGGCTTAATCATTGACATATTTGGCAAAACAGCAGTGATGCAAGCTCACTCGGTGGGGATGCACGTCTGTCGTGAAGCCATTGCAGACGCTATACTCGAAGCCACAGAGGGACAAATAGTCAATGTCTATTATAAAAGTGAGACGACTCTGCCTTATAAAGCAGAACTCGGTCAGGAGAACGGTTTCTTGCGTGGCAACACTTCCGAGAATATAGCTTTGGAGAACGGACTAAAGTTTCATATCGACTGGCTTTATGGTCAAAAAACAGGCTTCTTCATTGATCAACGCGACAATCGTGCACTACTTGAACATTATAGCCGCGGTAAGAACGTACTGAATATGTTTTGCTATACTGGGGGCTTCTCGGTGTATGCTATGCGCGGTGCTGCCAACTTGGTTCATAGCGTAGATGTAAGTGCAAAGGCCATAGAACTCACCAAACAGAACATTGCGCTCAACTTTCCTAACGACAATCGCCATGACGCCTTCGCTGAAGACGCTTTCAAATATTTACAACGCGCAGGAAGCGACTATGATCTCATTGTATTAGACCCTCCTGCCTTTGCAAAGCACAAGGATGCACTCCGCAACGCTCTAAAAGGATACACACGTCTCAATGCAGCAGCCTTTGCCAAAATACGTCCTGGAGGTATCGTCTTTACCTTCTCTTGTTCGCAAGCAGTCAACAAAGACCAATTCCGACTTGCAGTATTTACCGCAGCGGCACAGAGCAAACGACATGTGAGAATCTTGCATCAGCTCCACCAGCCTGACGACCATCCCATCAACATCTATCATCCAGAAGGCGAATATCTCAAAGGTTTAGTGCTCTATGTAGAATAAAATCAGAACAACATTTGTTCAAATCATAGAAAATTGCTAACTTTGCAATCGAATTCGAGTTATGCACCCACATTTAATAACTCGAACTAAGGTTCCGTAGCTCAGTTGGATTAGAGCAACAGCCTTCTAAGCTGTGGGTCTTGGGTTCGAACCCCAACGGAATCACTGAAAAATCCGTGTCAAAACCAATTCGTTTTGATGCGGCTTTTTCTTTTTCACCTTGTATTCATTCGCAATCCCCATCCACTAAATGTCCGACCACAAATTTTTAAGCATAGTTAAGAGAAAATAGTCCGAAGTCTGTTAAAATGAAGGTCGAATTTTTGTCAGAATTTGGAGTAAACTAGGATGAAAATAATGTTTCCAGCCTGAATTCAAAATCGTTCGTCCAACAAATTTTGCATAACTCTCTGACTTTTTTCTGACTTACTCTGACTTTTAAACGATTTTCGCCGACGAAAATAAAATTCCGTCGGATGTTTTCAATATTACAAGGGAAGGAATTTGAGAAATGTCCCTTAAAATCACTCGAACGACGGCTTGTTTGTGATGAAACAAGCCGTCATTTTTTCAAAACGACCCGTCGATTCTTCGTAAACAAGTTGAATTTGCGAATTCAAGGCCGATTTCCCTGAAAAAACCTTGGAATGCTGCGATTTTCAAATGCTCTGAGAATCGCATAATTCCCAACAACTTTTTCTCAGTTCGAATTTGGGCGTTAAATTAAAGAGTACGATACGCAAAGTTTTCCTAAAATCATATCGGCAATTTGTGCCAGAACAGACTTTATTTGACTGTTGGCTGCTTAAACCCCAATTGCAGGCAGATGCCCTTGTCATTATCTCCCCCCTTAGGAGAATAATAACAAAAAGCCCAGGACTTGTGCCCTGAGCTATGAAAGTGTATTACCCTAAAGGGCTATTGAAACAAATAAAATTTGTTCAGGATCTAATGACCGATTGGAGTTGTTGGCTTCTACTGTTTCATTACCATCTTTTTCCGGTGTAATCCTCTTTGGTATTTATTGTAGGATGGAGTTCGCATTGCCAATCCAACTCTTTCTCCTAGAAAGGATAGCCAATGGCAAAGTGGAAGGCAAGACTTTCGGCAAACGAGTTCATGTTGTAGAACCCGCTTCGGGTGGTCTTGTAAGGCGCATGAAGTCCGACACCGAGATCGAAGCGGAGGACGAGGAACTGCATATCATATCGTAGTCCTACTCCAGTGCCTAAAGCTAGGCGGTGGAGATTGGACAGTGACAACTGAGAGTTCGGACGCTGATCATCAGGACGCAGTAGCCAAACATTACCAGCATCGAGGAAAACGGCTCCGTGAAGCGAACCAAACAGATGCGCGCGCAATTCAGCATTGGCTTCTAGTTTGAAGTCACCCGTTTGATCTATGTAGGAATAATTGCTATGAGGAGCATTGTAACCTCCAGGACCGATGGAGCGAACGGCAAAGGCTCGCACACTATTTGCCCCACCAACATAAAATTGTTCACCAAAGGGAGCGCGCGTGCTGTTGCCATAAGCATAGACAGCTCCAACAAAGGCACGTGTGGCAAGGGTGAAACGCTCTGAAAGTTGATAAGAATAGTGCATCTCAACCGTTGATTTGAGGAACTGCGCAAAAGGAGAACCGAGCAATGATTTGTCGGGCTTACTCAACTGTTCTCCGGCAAGTGCATATAGTGCAGAGGTCACATTACCCGATTCTTTCACATAGAACTGAAACCAAAAAGGGTTGCGCTTGTTGGTGGGTGAATTATATGTGAAGAGATAACTCATTGAAGGCACAAATTGATTGCGCATCGAAACATAGAGTGCAGGATTTACTCTCGTGATAGAGTCGAAAACAGCAGTGGTGTTGAGAATGCTGTTGTATTCGATGGTGATGGGCGAAAGTTCATGACGCACATGTTGTTCCCTCGACCATTTATAAGTCATGTTTCCTCCAAAGGTGACAAACTGGAAGAATCCAGAACGATTGCGCCAATCGGCATTGAGAGCAAAAGTGGTGGTTCCATTGAGAGGGCGCTCATCATTGAGTCGATAAGGCATAGCTAATCCTCTAACGATGGCATCTGCTCGTGCCAACTGAAGTCGACGCCTAGCACGGCGTCCCATTGCAGCAGGATTGAACCAAGGCATCATAAGTCGAGGTAATTTGAAACTCAATTGCGTGCCGAGTTCATAACTATTGAGTAGTGCGCTATTTGCTGCACTGTTTTTTCCCATTTGCCACTCGTAACTACCGAATAGTTTCAAAGCAACAGTTTCCGCACCACGAAACGCATTGTGACGCGACAGTTCGTAACTGATTCCGGGCCCTACTTGATCGTTGCTCTTGAGTGTTGCATTCATTTCCAGCCCAGATTCATAAGGATACCCTAACGTTGCATTGATGCGGAGATCGAGAGTGTCGCAAGATGCAGATGTATCTCGAGGATAATACTCCATATCAAGCGATGAGAAAATGCCCAAGGCATAAAGTTGCTCTTGCGTAGTCTTCTGATCAGAAAGAGCATAGCGTTCTCCTTGGATATGTGCCACAGACCTTCTCCACAATCCCGATTTCATAGGGATGTTCTTACCTGGAAAGAAATAGGTATACCCTTCACGCTGCAGTTGACCAGTGATGGGGCTGTCTAGATTATCGTGAATGACAACATAAGTGTGTCCCATATACCATGGACGTCGTGTGTTTGCTGCACGGTTTGGATTAGGTTGCACACGCAAATCAACATAGCCCGTGTGTCGTGTTGTGTCGGCTTGGAAAGTTGTTGTGGGTGCTGTGTAGAAATAATATCCATTGTTTCGCATCAAACTTTCGATGCGCATTTGTTCTCCAGCCAACTGTGTTCTGCTAAAAGGACTTCCACGGTGCAAGAGAGATTTATGGCGAGTGCGCGCCAAAAGAGAGTCTGCAATGGGATCAAACTGTCGATATTCAATGGAATCTAAATAGAAAAGGAGTCCAGGAGTTACGTCGTAAGCAAGTTTTGCTTTAAGAGGATTACTGCTTGTCACAATGTCGTAGTCCACCTTTCCACGCAAATAACCATAGTTGTGGAGTGTGGATGTTGCGACCTTGGTGCGCATTTGTGGCGCGACACTCGAAATGAGCACGGGAGGTTCAGCAAATGCTTTGAAAAGCCACTTCCCTATCGCATTCTTAGAATCGACAAATGTGTTGTACGTCCATAAAGCAGGTTTCCAAGGTGTTGAATACTTGGACGATCCAAAGAGAGCTCCATTGGGAGGAAAAGCAAATACTGCATCAAGTTCGGAGCGAACAACAGAAAGATTCTCATCAGCTTGTTCTGCCTTGAAATCTAACAACTTTCTTTCAGCCGGAGTGAGTGTTTTTCTATCACGCTTCTCCAGTTCTGAAACGGAAGCCAGCCCTTTTACTCCTCCATTTACGGCACGGTCAATGGCTTCTACAGCATTAGCTATCGAAGTGATGACGCCTGCACTGTCAGATGCAGCTTGCGACTTTCCATTACTATTGTTACTTGTAGTGGGTAAATGATAGGTCACCCGCTTCACTCCTGTGTAGAGTTGTTCTCCTTCTGGCAATTTATCGGTGAGGGAGCAAGCATTAAACATCAATAAAGCAAGGCATAGCGATGCTGTGCCCATCGTTGTTTTAATTCTGCAGGAATGCCTATGAAGATAAGCAGAAGGTATAGCAAATATTCGCATCATAAGCGATAATAGTCTTAATAGGATATAAGAGGTTGAGCTAGTGTGCAAGGCTATTGTGCACTACTAGTTTGTGGCTTTGGGGTTGTAGGGGTTTTACGAGAATTGAAACGGAAAAGGTCTAAAAGATTATTAGACTTGCGACGCATCACAACACCCAAACCCGTTTTAGTGAGTTGCCCTTCTAGCGGATCTCGACTACCACGGTCGTAAAACAAGCGTATGTAACGCGTGCTATTGGCATCAAGACGATATTCCAGCGAGATGTTGTCGATGACAGATTCTGCTGTCGTGGCTTGATCAGCACCAGAGGAAACTTTACCTCCAATTACCACACGCATACGATTATTCAAGAAACGTTTTGAGAATTGGAAGGAATAGTCTGTTGTCGCTCCTCCCGTTGCATTGACTCCGTTTTCCATGCCAAACGATAAATCAATGGTGGAAAGCGCCTTACCCGCAATGTTTTGAATTTCACTTTGCAAGAAAGCATTCAACGCATTTGAGGCTTTGAAACCGCCAGTAGAAAGATTGTCGTCAGAGATATACATACCTGTGGCCAACAAAGCTACCGCTGCTTTTCCTCGCTCTTCGGTGCTCATGGACGCTAGTTGATTTTTAATCTTCAAATCTTCGGGAGCATCAATGATAAATTCTAATCCCATATCTTCCAAAGTGCGAGAAATTTTTACTCCAGCATCAAAGGTGACAGCGCGCTGATGGTCATTCTCTGTGACGATGCTCTTCACGCGTTCTGTGGCGGTGATGTTGAGCGTTGGATTCATCATTTCTCCAGTGAAATCAACATAAGAGCCTGGGGCTAGCGTAAAGGTGCGAAGGGGAATAACGGGAAGCTCATAGTTCATTTTGCCTTCATTGAGCGTAAGGCGTCCGGTGAGACGCATGTCTCCTTGAGGGGGCATACGAAGTTCGAGGTTTCCTTCTCCAGAAACATCAACATAACTATCACCATTAGGAGTAAGGAAGCATTTATATCTGGCACCTTGTCGAAGACGAATAGTCAATGCTACATTCAAGCTGGAACTGTTTTGTTGAGCTACAGCTTTTTCGACAACCAACGTGTCGGAGAAGTCGGTAAAAGTGACGAGGTCGGAGAGTTCTCCACTACTGTTGATAGGTGAATTTGAGAGTAGATAGGTTACATCTGTTTTATCTAAAACAGTGAGTAAACCTCTGACATCCAATTTATCAGGCGTTCCATAGATGTTAGCCGCAAAGTTAGTGAGCACCTTACCGTAAACCAAAGATTCACGATTGCGTTTCGTGTCAATGATAGGGAATTTCTTGGCTATCATATCCAGATTGAGGAACATTGCATCAGGGCGTTCCATATTGATGATTCCAGACATTTTGAGCGGACTTCCATCAACTGCTGTAAGCGCAAAGTCTTTGAGTTCTAACACAGAATTGTGGATAGACACCGTTGTTGTATCCATTGTGAGATCTACCCCATATACATTACTATATATATGTGCTTTGTCAAAAGAGAGAGAACCATTGACGACAGGTTTATCGGCAGTGCCTTGGACGGCTAACTCTCCATTGAGGGCACCTTTCATCTTGGTTTGTGTCCCCTCGAGGAAAGCATCCATCATGTTCATCGGCAAAGACTTTAGTTTAACCTTTCCTGCAAACGAACCTTCGTCTTTGGTAAAATAAGTACCAACAGCCTCAGCGATTTCTTTACCATTAAATGTGACAAATGTTTCAGCGTGATGATTTCCATCTTCAGTGGGCTGATAAGATAATTCTCCTCCCAAATCTCCCATTACAACACCTTGATAACCAAATTTCTTTGCTTCAGCCGTTCCGACAGCTGCAAACTGGTTATTTTGCTCTACAATATGAAAATCGGCATTCAGTTCACCGCTGATGGGTGGCAAATATGGCACAACACTCGCCAATTCTCCAAGATTCAAATGATTGACAACTACAGAGATATTGTTCTTGTAAGTGCTATCTGCTTCTTCACCGTGCAACGACAAGGAAGTGCCATCGTCAGCCAACAAATTTACATTAGCGCGCAAACGACGATCATCTCCCCAAAAGACGAAGTTTTCGGGATTGATTGTAAATTCGCGATAGGCTACAATTGCTTTTTCGGGGGTGAGATGAATGCGTGTTCCACCATCTTCCATTTCTACTTCGGCGCCCACTTGAAGTCCTTTTTTATTATTGGCGTCAGTGAAAGCAAGTTCTGCTTTGACACCATGAGACAGCAAACTACTTTCAAACGTTGCGGTAAATGGATTGGGATTTTTACGCTTATCATTGTGAACTGTAGCAGCGAAATGCAGACGATCATCAACGTGCAGCAAACGTCCGAATATGGTGTCTATGACTAGAGCTCCATGTTTGAGAGCTCCTACAGACATATGACCGTTTATTCCTTCATGAGCATTGGCATCGAGGTGCAACTTGAAGGTAGAAACCTCATAGTGAAGATAACGCAAAAGGTTGCTCACGATGTTATTATTTCCTCCCACGATGTGTAATGCCATATTGGGCAAACGTTTGCGCAAATAGATTTGGTCAATGCTACGATGCTTCAATTGTTTCTGCACAATTTGAGCGAGTTCTCCACCCTTTTTGCCTATTTGTTCTAAGCCTCCGCGTGCTGCAAAGTCTAGAAGCATATCTCCTGAAAAGGCTTGGAGTGTGGTGCTATCAGGTTTTGTATGAAATGCAAAATCAATGTCGCGCGCCAAAATAGCCCGCTTTGGAGCAATTAAACGAAGTTGACGCATGGCACCTTTTGCTTTCATTCGCTTCATGTCGGTAGATGCCTCTAAAATTCCTTTGAAACTACCTCCAAAGGTGAGCGTGTCTGTCATACCCGTCAGAAGACATAAATCTAGTTTATCAAGTTTCAAGTCAACTGCAGACATATAACGCTGATTGAGATGCGCGTCTATGCTTCCTCTTCCCTCTATTAGTGG
>CAJPLH010000005.1 GCA_905371275.1 Prevotellaceae bacterium | reverse complement strand
GCTTCGCTCATGACGACTCATGGCATCCAATAAGGATTCTACTAATGTGTTAAAACAACCTCCAGAAGAGAGAAATGTGGAAAATAATTCCGATATTTGTGGCATCGTAAGCTCCATTGTTTTTATTTGATTTGTATTCCACCACAAAAATAAGAACTTTGGAGCTTACACACAAATTTTGGACACTATCGATAAGTTTTTCCCGAAGCATTGAGCATTGGGTGGAGTTTTACAAGTGGAATCAACACAGAAGGACTGCCAGCTGCGTAAGATGCAATCTCATATTGCTGATAGACGAGTTGCATTCCCTTCTTGGTGAGCCATGGCTCAGCCTCGGGCAGAGGAAGAAGAGCCAATCGCGTATCCACGTCGTCGTATCCATCTATCGCACTGCACTGCAACACACCGCTCAATTCTTCCTTATTGCTCACTTCTAAAGCCTTGATGAGCCCTCTGATGAGTTGATGGCGCAACATTTTCTCGTTACCAATCATAGATTTGTCAAACTTCCTACCATCACTCTTGCGGAAAGTGGCTCCCACCAAACTAGAACCGCCGTGAGCACCACCGCCATACCAATAAGTTTCTGCCTCTAGTGTGATGAATTGCTCCGTTTCATAAACCTTGGAAATCGCAAAGTTGTCCTCACTATTCGTCACATCCCTTTCTTCTTCACGCACCCAACGCTTCTGATAGTAGTTAAGCATCGCATCTCCATCATTGAGATTACCCTGATACTTCCCACCAAGTTGTTCATTCACCCATTCATTGATGGCGTTTGCCAGGTTTGGATTACTGTTGCTCTGCGCCAACACAAACTTTATGCCATAAGCAAAGTACTTCGTCTTGAATTTTTTACTAAATGTCTGAAACGTTAAAGGCTCTTCCTTCGGCTTTTCCACAACGGTGTCGTGAGCTACTACAACAGAATCCTTTTGGGGTTGTGGTTCTGCCTGCGCCTTTTTACCACAAGCCGCCAGTGCAAACACTGCAAAGGCTGCAAAGAGAGTGAAAGAATAGAATTTCATAAATAAAGTAAGTTATAGGTTATTACACCACCCATCATTCTACTTGTACAGTCGTTTCATTTCCACACTGCCTCGACAAATCGAGGGAGGTCGAAGCAATCGTTGATGACGCGGACGGACGTATAGCCCATACTCTCAAAGAGAGTGGCAACAGCCGCGGCAAAGTCTGTGTGAGTCTCTACGAGAAGACTACCCGAAGGACGAAGCGCGTGCCATCCCAAACGAGCCAACGCGTGATAAAACAGCAGCGGATTATCGTTAGGAACGAAGAGAGCCGAGTGCGGTTCATAATTCACCACCTGAGCTTCCATTGTTTGTGCTTCCGCTTCGGGAATATAAGGTGGATTGCTCACAATAGCATCCAAAGACTGCGGAGCAATCGTGGGAGTTTCGGCTTCTTTGAGCACATCTCGCAGTTGAAAATCCACAGATGCCCCCAAGGTTGTCGCATTCGCTTGTGCCACCTGCAAAGCTCCTTCTGAGATGTCCCAAGCAGCAACACGCGCCAGTGGGAGAATTTTTGCCAAACAAATAGCTATACATCCACTTCCCGTGCCTACGTCTAAGATATTAGACAACGCGCCACAGCATCTCTCTGTTGCCAAACGCACCAAATCTTCCGTTTCTGGTCGAGGAATCAATGTGTCTGCCGTCACCCGAAAACGATATCCGCAAAACCATTCAAACCCCACCACTTGTTGCACCGGCACTTGCGCTAATAGCTGTTCCACATCGCGCTGCGTTTGTTCCTCTTCTGCCGCTGAAAGTAGCACATCATCGTTGAGCAACAATTGCGCAGTGGAGAGTCCGAAACGATCAGTTACATAGCGCGTAGCAATTGCCGCCGCTTCGTGAGCATCGTAGAGACGTGACAATTCCTTTTGTAGGTGGATTTGTAGTGTTCTAGGTTTCATTGTTCCCTTATTATCTATCGTTTATTTCAGCGCATCCATATGTCGATAAGCTTTTTGCATAAAAGCTTTCACCTTTTTCAGTCGGTCGCCCTTAGCATCTGGCGTCACCTTCGACACACTTTGCGAATTGAGGTCAAAAATAGTCGTTCCAGTGCTGTCGATAAAGGTATATCCCTCCGGCCAAGTGTGCACGGCAAGCGGATAGGTGTAAGTCTGCGAGAGCACATCTCTGGAGAACGTGAATTTACTGTGGTCAATGCCCATTTGTCCCAAGAGGGTAGCCGCCACGTCCGTTTGGTTGCAGAGTTTAGCAATCACCCTACTGTTGCGCACGGCTCCTCCCGTCCAAATGAGAGGAATATGATATTTACGGATGTCGTATTCGTTGATGTCCGCAGGCCACGTCACACCGTGGTCGGGAAGAATCACAATCAGCGTATTTTTCCACGCCGGAGTTTGTCGGAAAGACGCGATGAATTGTCCCAGACTATAATCTAAATAGGCAAAAGCATTGAGCATCTTGTCATTAAGGCGCGCATAAGGCACCTCCCACGGCTCGTGACTAGAGAGCGTCAAGAGCGTTTTGAACCAAGGTTTTCCTTGTTTTTCCGAAGCATCAATGTTTTTGCGAAGTATCTTCATCATCTCTCCATCGCACACTCCCCAAGGACTCGTGTGGCGCAGTTCAGCAGGAAAATCAGCATCTCCCAACACGCGATTGTATCCCGTGGAGAGGAAATAGGAATTCATATTGGTGAAATTCTTATCTCCACCATAGAGAAATTCTGTGTCGTAGCCCACACCTTTCAAAGCGCCTGCAATGGAAGGCAACACACGAGATTTAGCGGGCATCTTCATCACACTCGCATCGGGGAAAGAAGGATAACCCGAGAAGGTGCAAATAGTGCCACGGTCGGTGCGGAAACTATTGGCATAACATTGAGAGAAAAACACACCACTTGCTGCCAAACTGTCGAGATGTGGCGTTGTTTGGTGATTACCTTCGGTGCACCCCACCACGCGTCCGCCACAACTCTCCATCAAAATAAGCAAAACATTCGGACGTTGTGTGGTGAGCAAAGAATCTTCGGGCAACAACACACTCTTTGTGTTGTATTGCAGCGAATTGAATATTTTATCGGCTTCTTCGGGAGCAAAGTATTGCGCTTGTTTCGAATAATCCTGTTCTTTCAACAACGAATAGAAGAAGGAAAACACAGGATTTACGGCGGAATGGTTGTGATATTGCACCGTGGAATAGTAGACCATCCCCACATTAGCGGTGGATCGTCCCACTCCTCCGCGGATGCTCAAAAAGAGCAAACCGCCTATCAATCCCCACAAGAGAGAAAGACACAATCGTTGGAGCAAGAAATTCCCGCCACACCAGTGCGAATGACAGCAAGACGAAGTAGTTTTTCCAGTAGGCAAAGATTGAGTTTTGGAAGAAAAGGGTAGTTTCCAAAACAGCCACGACACTCCGGCCACAATGCCAACGAAGAGCAAGAAAGCCAAAATGATAAAACCCCATCCCAAACTCTCGGGAATGCTCGAGGGGTTGTCCAAATAAGACAGTGCCACCGCATCAAGTTTGAACCCCCAACTCTTGTAAATGATGGTGTCGATGATGATAATCATCAAGAAAATGGTGAGTAAAGTTGAGGTATAGATGCGATAAAGCCAGCGTCCCAGTTTTTCACTTGTCGCCGTTTTCCAAAAATGTCCAATCCACGTAGCGAGCCAAATGGGTGCAGTGGCATAGGCAGCTACCGACAAATCAAGGGATAGTCCGTGCCACACAATTTGTAAGAAATCTCCTCCGGCAGGAAATCCATTGTAAGCAAAGAATATGAGCTTGCCCACAAAGAAAAGTGCAAGCCACGCGCAGAAGATGCGCACCAGAAAAAGGAGTTGTTTCATAGAATATCTATTGTAGAAGGTAGACGTTAGACGTTAGAGATTAGACGTTAGATTCTAGTTTTTCTAGAGTTTCTAGTCCAACCGCGCTAGCCCTCTAACGTCTAACATCTAATCTCTAACGTCTAATTTCTAAAGTTGCTGCATATCATTGAGTCGTTTGTAGTAGCCATCAAGTTCGAGCAAAGCCTCGTGCGTACCGCGTTCCACGATGCGACCTTCGTGCAACACCAAAATCTCATCTGCATTGCGAATCGTCGACAAACGGTGCGCAATCGCAATCGTAGTGCGCGTTGCCATCAAACGTTCAAGCGCCTCCTGCACCAAGCGTTCACTCTCCGTGTCCAGCGCACTTGTCGCTTCATCGAGAATCAAAATATCAGGATTCTTCAAAATGGCGCGTGCAATAGAGATGCGTTGTCGCTGTCCCCCCGAAAGTTTTCCACCGCGGTCGCCCACATTCGTATTGTACCCCTCTGGAGTAGCCATAATGAAGTCGTGTGCGTTAGCCACTTTCGCCGCTTCAATCACTTGTTCCAGCGTAGCATTTTCCACCCCAAAAGCAATGTTGTTGAAGAAAGAATCGTTGAAGAGAATCGCCTCTTGGTTCACATTGCCTATGAGCGCGCGCAAGTCCGACAAACGCAGCTGACGCACATCCGTGCCATCGATGGTGATGCTTCCACCCACCACATCGTGATAGCGTGGCACCAAATCCACCAGCGTACTCTTACCGCTACCGCTTTGTCCCACGAGGGCTATCGTTTGACCACGTTTCACCGTGAAATCCACCCCGCGAATCACCATTTTCTCCTTCGGTATTTCCACCGAAGGGTCTACTCCTCCTTGACCATAAGCAAAGGTCACATTCTTAAACGATATACTGTCGGTGAGATGACCTATCGTCACAGGATTTTCTGGTTCGCGAATGGGATTTTCTGCCAAGAGTATTTTATTGACGCGCTCCATCGAAGCCATACCTTTGGGAATAGAATAGGCAGCGCGCGACAAATCTTTCAGCGGTTGAATCACGCTGTAAAGAATCACCATGTAGAAGATGAAGGTAGGCGCATCGATGGGACTGTGGTCAGCAAAAATCAACGTACCGCCATACCAAAGCACTAAAACGATGAGGCAAGTGCCCAAAAACTCACTCACGGGGTGCGCCGAACCTTGACGTATTGCCACACGCGAAGCAATGGAACGAAATTCGTTGGCAGTGTTGTCATAGCGTTCTTGCATTTTGCGCTCCGCCCCAAAGGCTTTGATGATGCGCATACCTCCCAAAGTTTCCTCCAACTGCGACATCGTTTCGCTCCATTTGATTTGAGCATCCATACTCGATTGTTTGAGTTTGCGCCCAATGCGTCCCATGCCCCAACCCATCAGTGGCAACACCAAGATGGTGAAAAGCGTGAGTTGCCAGGAGATGTAAAACAAACTGCAAAAATAGACAATCAGGAGAATAGGATTTTTCATCAGCATCTCCAAACTACCCATAATGGAGTTCTCGATTTCTCCCACGTCACCACTCATTCGCGCAATGATGTCGCCTTTGCGCTCATCGCTGAAAAAGGAAAGTGGGAGCACCGTGATTTTCTTGTAGATGAAGGTGCGAATGTCTCGCACAATGCCAGTGCGCACAGGCACCATCGAGGCCACAGAAGCAAAATAAGAAGCTGTTTTCAAGCCCGTGGACAGCACCAAAAACAGACCGATGAAGAGCAAAGCCGTGCCTGCCCCATATTGTGCCACCAACTGCGAAGTGTAGTAGTAGGCATTGTTGATGAGAATGTCGGAAAAAGACATCCCTTCTTTGCCCCAATCGATGAAGGAATAGACCTTATGCTCGGTGTTGAAAAGCAATTTGAGCATAGGGATGAGCGAAGCAAAAGAAAAGACATTGAGCACTGCACTCAGCACGTTGAAGAGGAGTGAGAGAACAATGTTGAATTTATAGGGTGCAACGTAATGCACCATCATTTTGAAGAATTCTTTCATACTTACATCGGGAACGCTGTTCCACTTAACGGAAAATCAGGATGATTTGAAGGACAAATATACTCGAAAAAAACGAATTTGAGCCGGTTTTTGCTTACGAAATGATATTTCCCCGAGTTTCCGCACGTATTCGTTGCTACCCACTCGCATTTTCACTTGTCATTTCCCTCTCAACGAGGCAAGAGCTACACTGGCTCCTCCGTTTATATAGGTGTTGATAAATACTAAAAACAAGAGGATTGCCCTCTAAAAAATCTAGACGATGCACACCGAATTGAAATCTTAGGCTTACGCTTGCGATCGCGCACATACGCGTATATGCGCAATCGCGCATTACAGGGATTTCTCACTTTTTGCTATCACAAGTGTCACACACCCCAGCACGCTTTGTCTTTTCACCTCATTCTGTTTTTCCGTTTCCCCCTTATATTTCGCAACTCTTCCGTTCTCTCCAAAAAACAACACGTCATTTTCAATAAAACAACACGTCATTTTCAGTAAAACAAGCCGTCGTTTTCAACAAAACAAGCCGTCGTTTTCTGCAAAAGCGTCAAAAAACATTATAAAACAAAGGTAACCAACACAACAACAAGGAGTTACCCAAAAAGTGTGACACTTGTGACAGCAAAAAAACACAAAATCCCTGTGGTGTGCGCGCGTACGCGTACGCGAGAGGAACAAATATCACATCCATTAACATTCCCTCTATCACACTTTTCTCCCTTCCCCTTGCCTGCCGATTTTTTACGCACCGCTGGCTCAGTCCCACCAACACTCCACTGTTATCCCCAATATATCGCCAAACAGTAATCCCAATCCGTCATCATATCGTTATAGCTCAGAATCTAATGATCGATTTGGGGTAAAAAGACTTCACCAACAGTGCCCAAATGTGCGTCAAAAAACTCACACCAATAAAAAATACACACACTTTTTGCTAAGTACACTTTGCTATTTCAACACTAAACTTTATATTTGCAGCGAAGTCAAGAACTATTTGCTGTCCTAACGAACAAAAAGATACCAGAAAACAATAGACATAGCAAACTTGAACTATCAAGCTAATACCTATTACCAAATCCATCGAATATGAACAACAAGTTCCATTCCTCCAATTCGTTTGTACCTCTTTGGTACAAGCAAATGGCACAACGCGCGTTGCCTCTCACCTTAGGATTGTTTGCAGCAGTGAGCTCTTTTGCAGCAGTGCCCAATGCTTCATCTGAAACATCCGGCATAACCGTGCAACAAGCAAAGAAACAAATCACAGTGAGCGGTACTGTGGTAAGCGATGAGGGCGAAAAATTGTCTGGTGTCTCTGTGACAGTGGTCGGCACACGACAAGCCGTGGTGACCGACGCACAAGGTCGTTATACCATCAAAGTGGCTCCCGGAAGCGCATTGCAATTTTCTTTCATCGGATATGAACGTCAGCGCGTGGTGGCCACCGAAGGTAAACTCGATGTGACGCTCAAATTGATGGACAACAGTTTCAACGAGGCCGTTGTCATCGGTTATGGCACAGTGCGCAAAGCCGACTTGGCAGGGGCTGTGGCAGCAATGGACTCAAAGGCGTTTAAGGCGCAACCCATTACGCGTGTGAGCGATGCGCTCCAAGGTCGCGTGAGCGGTGTGCAGGTGATAGGTAGTGGCATACCTGGCGGTAGCGTGAAAATCCGCGTTCGTGGCACAGGGTCAATCCACAACAGTAACGAACCACTCTATGTGGTGGATGGTGTGGTGCGCGAATCTGGCCTTGATGGCATCAATCCCGAAGACATCCAGAGCATGCAAGTACTGAAAGATGCTTCTTCAACAGCCATCTATGGTAGCCGTGGTGCCAATGGTGTGGTATTGATCGCCACAAAAGGCGGTAAAGCTGGACAAACACAAGTGGTGCTTGATGTGTCGCACGGATGGGCACAAGCCACTCATATGCCCAAGGTGATGGGGACAAAAGAATATGCTGAACTCCTCACAAAATATAAATTCAATGGCAATGCGCCTGAAGATTTGAAACCTTTCCTCAATGGCACAAAGCCCGGTGTGGACTGGCTCGATATGGTGTTGCGCACAGGACAAACCGACGACTACAAACTCTCGTTGAGCAAAGGCAACAACGACACGCAACTCTATGTGTCTGCAGGCTATATGAAAAACAGTGGTGTGGTGGTTGGCACAGAATTTCAACGCTATAGCGCAAAACTCAATGTGCACACTCAGGTCTATCCTTGGCTTGAACTCACTGCCGACGTGCAGGCTGTGCGCAATGAAGGCAAAGGTAGTGGTATGTTTGGTATGAACCTAGACAATGCCATAGTGCGTGCGCTCAACTATTCGCCTGCGATGGATATGTATCAAGCCGATGGCATCAAGTTTAGACGCGACCCCTACAATAGCATTTCGGCTGAAAACCCCTATGCGGTACTCACTGCAGTGAAAAACGATATGATGGGACACATGGTGAATGGTCGATTTGAAATGAAGTTTAACATAGCCAAAGGACTCACCTTCACCAGCACCAACAGTGGCGACTATCAAGACCAGAAGGGATATGGTT
This sequence comes from Prevotellaceae bacterium, assembly GCA_905371275.1. Classification (GTDB taxonomy): domain Bacteria; phylum Bacteroidota; class Bacteroidia; order Bacteroidales; family Bacteroidaceae; genus Alloprevotella. The sequence goes on along the minus strand of CAJPLH010000005.1, from coordinate 23,946 downwards.
TTGCACCTAGAGTGTTGAGTTTTGGCAAGACTTCGATGCACAACAACGACAATTTCCACCTTATGCTCCAGAGCACCAACAATTTGACCTACAATCAAAAGTGGGGAGAACACAGTTTGGTGGCTACGGCGGTGTATGAAGCCACAAAAAGCGAAACACGCACCATGGGCATCTCAGGGCAGCAACTGAAAACGGACGCTGTGGAATATTGGGATGTGAAGAATGCTGCAGTGCGCGATCAACACAATGGTTATTCGGCTTACGCGCTCTTGTCGGGAGTGGGTCGTGTGATGTATAACTATGCTGACCGCTATATGCTCACGGCTACATTCCGCGCCGACGGTTCTAGTCGTTTCACCAATCACAAGTGGGGCTATTTCCCCTCTATCGCTGCTGCTTGGTCGGTGACCAACGAAGAGTTTATGCAACCCTTACGCAAGGTGGTGAACAACCTGAAATTGCGCACAAGTTATGGTGTGATTGGTAACCAAAACATAACACCTTATTCTACGCTGCCATTGCTCTCTGTGTCTAGTTTCAACTTTGGCGCAAAGACAGACTTCACGGGCTATTCCGTTTCGACGGTGGCAACTCCCAATTTGACTTGGGAAAAGACTCATCAATTTGACTTCGGAGTTGACGTGAGTTTGTGGAACAACCGCATCGAAATCGGCGTGGACTTCTTTGCAAAACACACCTATGATGCGCTGCTTCAACGCTCACAAGCTAACTATGTGGGTGGTTTGAGATATTGGGTCAATGCTGGTGAAATCACCAACACGGGTGTGGACTTGTCTTTGACAGCTCGCATCGTGCAAACTAACGATTTCCAATGGACTTCTACCATCAATGGCTCTTACAACAAGAATAAGGTGGTGAAACTCACTGCTGAAGAACCCATTCTCTATGGTAATTCGCCTGCGGGTGGCACAGTGGATGCTGTGAGCATCGTGAAAGAAGGCGAGGCTGTGGGAACTTTCTACGGTTATGTGTGGGAAGGTATCGACAAAGAGGGCAGAGATAAATATACAGATTTCAACAACAACGGTAAACTGGATGCCAGCGACCGCCGTGTGTTGGGCAAGGCTAATCCTGATTTCACTTTGGGTTGGAACAACACTTTGCATTTCAAACAATGGGAACTCAATGCTTTCTTCAATGCTGCATTTGGTGCGCAACGTCTCAACGTGGCACGCTTCTTGATGAATGCGATGCCTGGTGCTTCGGCTTTCGTCACCGATGCTGACTATGTGAAGAATATGGGTGTGACGATGCCACGATTGGATGCAGTGGGCAATAAGAACTATGGCAACTCTAGCAAGTGGATTGAAAATGCAGACTATCTCCGTTTGGAAAACATCAGTTTGGCTTACAACCTGACGAAAGAACAAACGAAGTTTGCAGACATTCGCCTGTCCTTTGGCGTACAAAACCTCTTCACTCTCACTGGCTACAAGGGCGCAGACCCTGCTGGATTCTCCTTTGGCCGTGCAGACTATGAAAATGGTGTAGACATGGGCGGATATCCCGCACCACGCACTTTCACTCTCGGTGCACGCTTCACTTTCTAATGAAGATTACCGATCATCGCTCGGAAATGTAATAACCCATAATTGCTATTTCTTATGAAATCCAATATATTTTATGCTGCTGCGCTCGCAGCTTCCCTATTTAGCACTACTGCTTGCTCTGATTTTCTCACCGAAGACCCCAAGGGCAGAATTGTTTCTAGTGCTTATTTTTCTTCACAAGATGAACTCAACATGAGTTTAGTGTCGCTTTTCACCAAAGTCACCGATTCTCAGTCTTACACCAATATGATGTATCCCCAATGGCAGGGCGATGACATCACAGCCAACCCAAGTTCTAACAAACAGGCTTGTGCTCAACTCGATGCCTTCTCTGCCTCTGCCGACAACAAAGGGGTTGTGGCTGCTTGGAACAAGCACTATGACATCATCCACGAAGCCAACTTCATCATCGACAATGCGCAACGCACCCCCACTTCAAAAGAAGAACTAAACATTGCATTGGGACAAGCGTACTTCTGGCGTGCTTATGCCTACTTCTACCTCGTGCGCGTGTTTGGTGACCTTCCCATCAATTTGCACAACGAAGATGACCACGGCACAATTCAGTTGTCGTCGGTGGAAAAGGTATATGATCAGATTTTAGCCGACTTGTTGAAAGCGGAGAGTTTCGAACTTCCTGCAACCTACAAAGGCGAACCTCGCCAAATGTTTGGAACGAATGTCTATGTGACGCAACAAGCGGTGAAATCTACACTCTCTGCCGTGTATATGGCTATGGCGGGCTATCCGCTCAATAAGGGTGCGGAGTATTATGCTAAGGCAGCTGAAGCAGCTGAGGCTGTGATTCAAGGTCAAAAGGCTGGCAAGTATCCAACAATGCTCGAGAGTGAGTGGAAAAACATTCACTCTATGGGAAACAATTATGGTCACGAAGCTATTTTGGCCATCAACAATTCTCCCAACCGTTCGTGGAGTCACGATTCTCAATTGGCGAGCACGATGCTTTTTGAAAGCCTTGGTGGCTGGGGCGATGCCTGGGGTGAGATTGATTTCTGGAAACGAATGCCCGATGGTCCTCGCAAATCGGCTACTTATGATCCTAAATTGTTGAAAGACGGCCAACTCTATGATTGGTGGGCTACCAAAGATGGCAAGTCTATCGCTGAGGGCAAGACAAATGCGATAATACCTGAATACCACCCTATGTTTTCTCTCTTCACCGTGAATGACGATGGCAAGGGCGGACAAGCCCTAGCTCCTTATGACTATACGGCACCGAAATGGAGAGGTATGCTCAACGGACGCCGACATCAGGTGATTCGTTATGCAGAGGTGCTTTTGTGGTATGCTGAAAGTGCTGCACGCGCTGGCAAAACAGACCTCACCCTCGCTAAAGAATGCTTGAAGTTGGTGCGCCAACGCGCTGTGGAACCTGGAGAAGTGGACAAGGTGCATGGTGTGAGCATCGATGCTATGACCGCAGACCAACTGGCGCAAGCGGCTTACGAAGAACACGGCTGGGAAGTGGCTGGATACTGGTTGTCTATGGTGACACGTCGTGCAGACCAACTCAGAATGAACGATTTGAAAAATACCTTTGCTCGCCGTGTCGCTAACCAACCGATTGAGGTGGCTCCTGGCTATTTTGCCTCAGAAGCTGTGCCAGTAACTGGTGCGTGGAACGACAATATGAACTATGCACCGTATCCTCTGCAAGAAACAGAAAAAAATCCTAACTTGAAGCGATAGAAACTCTTTTTGCTACTACACTATTCTTTATTTGTGGACTTAATGTATGGCACACACATATAAAGAAGAAGACGAAAATAGCAAGAAAAGAATAATACATTGAGATGGAGATGTTGCAAAACTCGTTTTTGCAGCATCTCTTTTTGGTGTTTGATACGTATATCCCAAATCTGTCTAATTACCAATTTGGGAGAATCATTGCATCACTGCACACAAATCTCATCGGTGAATATCCAGCCGTTTTGTTTGCCAGACTTTGCTTGATATCGAATGAAACGCGCCTTGCTCTCTCCGCGCCATTCCAGCGTCTGCACCTTAAAATCAGTAGAAATGTCCACATTATATTGACGATGGTCGAGTTGATGGAATTCCACTCCGTTGTCCGACACCAGAATATCTATCTCGGATGGAGTGTAGATGTCTGCACTCACCGACTGAAAGAAAGCTGCTTTGATGAGCCGCAATGGTGTAACCACACCTAAATCGATGGTCACGTCCAGACGGTTGGCGCTGATGAAACCTTGCCATTCGCCATCTTGGAAATCCCAACCACCACTTTTGCCATCAACCAAAGTAGCATCGCCAGAAGCAGGATAGTTTGACGCATAGGGTGCATGATACACCACTTTTTTGCCTACGGCTAGATGATGAAGCACAGTTTTCTTCTCCGCACGCTCACCTATCTCCTTTCGCAGGTCGAAGGGATGGTAACCACGATTTGCCAACACACCTTGCAGGTGCAAGGCTCTGCGGTGGAAGTCGGCATAGTTGGTTTTGCGATGGCTCCATCCATTTTCTGCTATTGCCAATAGGCGCGGATAGAGCATATATTCGCAATGCGTCATCGTAGGCACTTGTTCCGTCCACAGATTGCCCTGTAAACCTTGGATGTGACGAGATATACTGTCGTGCAATTGTCCTGCAGGGTCGTAGGCATAGCACTGTTCCAAAGACATATAACTGCCGAAAGCCTTAGGCTGCGAAGGGGGATAGTCTTGATAGCGATCCAGATAGCAGTAGCGTCCGGGCGTCATGATGACGTTATGCCCTGCTTTTGTGGCTGCTATGCCTCCCTCTTCTCCGCGCCACGACATCACTACGGCATTGGGGGGCAACTGCCCCTCCAAAATTTCATCCCACCCAATCAATATTCTGCCATGGCGTTCGAGAAAACGCTCTATGCGCTGCGTGAGATAAGCCTGCAGTTCTGCCACTGTCTTCAATCCCTCCTTCTTCATGCGCTGCTGACAACGTGGACAAGTGCTCCACGCTTGACGCGAGGCTTCATCACCACCAATATGGATGTAACGAGAGGGAAATACTTGCATCACCTCGCGCAACACGTTTTCGAGAAAAACAAAAGTCTGCTCGTTGCCAACACAGAGATCGCTATTTCGCTCTTTCACTTGCTCACATTGCAGTTCGGGATAGGCATACAGTACCTCCGCACTATGACCGGGCATCTCGATTTCGGGAATCACCGTGATGTGACGTGCTGCAGCATAAGCCACTATTTCCTTCAAATCCTGTTGGGTGTAATATCCGCCCGATGCACCGACATCGTCTTTGCTTGCATAGCGTTGCCCTTGTTCGCGCCATTCATTCCAATTTCTCCCTACTCTCCAAGCCGTCTTTTCAGTCAAAGCGGGATATTGCAGGATTTCCATGCGCCATCCAGCATCATCAGTAAGATGCAAATGCAGTTGATTCATCTTGAGATAAGCCATAGCGTCCAACTGCTTCAAGATAAATTCCTTCGGCCAAAAATGGCGCGAGCAGTCGAGCATAAGTCCTCGGTAGGCGTACTTGGGTTCGTCCTTGACAATGCAACAGGGCACACAACCTTGCTCTTCTAGTTGACGTAAGGTTTGCAGGGCATAAAATACGCCCGCTATCGTTGTGGCTTGGATGTGGATTTCACGCGGCGTAACGCGTAATTGATAACCCTGCAGTTGTTTATAATTCGCTACTTGTTCTTTATCGTAGGGATTATTTTCCGTGTTCTTCGGACGATTTTCTTGTTCATTCTCCTGTTCATTCAGTGTCTTCAAATCGATACGCAACACCCGTTTTGCCCCTTGGTTGAGGGTCAAGGCAGGGAATGCCTCCTTCCACTGCAGGCGCAGCCATTGACGGAGTGCTTGAGAAATCTTCTCGTTGGCAACAAGGCGCAACTGTCCGGTCATCTTCATTTTTCCACTAGTCTTCACATACGAAGTCGGAACAGGAATCAGTTTCACGGCATCATTAGAAAATGACTTACCATTCGCCCCATATACAGCGACAAGACACAAACAAAAGGAGAATAGGAGGAACAAAAGACGTTTCATAGAAAGGGAGACAATTTATTGATGCAAAGATACATATTTTTAATACAAACCGGTCATTAGAACCTAAACAATCAAATAATGATACCTTCATCCCCTCATGAAACCTCTGGGTTTAACAATAAATTAAGAGAAAAACAGCATCAAATAGAATAAATGTTATCAGTTTTGTAGTAAATCACTAGATATAGGTATTGCACACAAAAGAATAAAGTGAGAACTTTGCCCCCGAAAAACAAATACTGGCGGTAGAAAGTAGGCTCTCTATGATTTCTATTTCCTCTATTTTCTCAACAATCAAGTTTATCCTAAATTAAACGCTTTGATTATGAAGAAAAACTACGCTCTCTTTTTGGCTTTGAGTGGTTCGCTTATCTCCACTTCTGCCTTTGCTGCGCAATTTTCTGATGCTTCAGCTTTGAGCTCTAATGCTCCTTCGCAAACAGCGATTGCTACAACGCAAACGCCTAACAACCTCCCTGCTCACATTGTGGGTCACGTGCGCAACACAGAGACGCAAGAGTTTCTCCCCAACGTGCTTGTGGAAGTGCTAGGTACTAAAATATCTGTTACTACTGACGTGACTGGTCACTTCATGTTGAAGAATCTTCCTGTGGGAAAACTTCGCGTGCGCGTGGCTGTGCCTGGTTTTGAACCTCAAATCCACGAAATCACGACTACCTCTGACGCAACCCTCGTTTCTGACTTCGAGATTGTGCCTAACGATGTGAACCTTGGTGACGTGGTGGTTTCTGCTACTCGTAACGTAACTAAGCGCCGTTTGGCTCCAACTCTGGTGAATGTGCTCGATGCTAAAATCTTTGACCGCACACAGAGTTCTTTCCTTTCACAAGCTTTGAAATATCAACCTGGCGTACGCGTGGAAGACAACTGCCAAAACTGCGGTTTCTCACAAGTGCGCATCAATGGTCTTGATGGTCCTTACTCTCAAATCCTCGTAGACTCTCGTCCTGTTTACAGTGCATTGGCTGGTGTCTATGGTTTGGAACAAATCCCTACCAACATGATTGAACGCATCGAAGTGATGCGCGGTGGTGGTAGTGCTTTGTTCGGTTCTTCGGCTATTGCGGGTGTCATCAATGTCATTACCAAAGATCCTACGTCTTCTTCAGCAAGTTTTTCTCACGAAATTCGCGGCATCGGTGGTTTGAACACGTTTGAAAATACCACAAACCTCAATGCCACTTATGTAACAGAAAACAATAAGTTGGGCATCACCATCTTTGGTCAGCTTCACCATCGTTCTCCTTACGACTACACTGGCGATGGCTATTCAGAATTGCCTATGCTCGATGGTAGCAACGTGGGTATGCGTGCTTTCTTCCGTGTGTCTGACTATTCTAAACTTACTGCTGAATTGCACAACACTCGTGAATTCCGCCGTGGTGGTGACAACTTTGATGAAGAACCTCACAATGCACACGTGGCAGAGCAACTTCGTCACAACAACATCACAGGTAGTTTGAACTACAACTTCATTTCTCCCGATGCTAAGCACCGTTTCAATGCTTATGCTTCCTTCATGAAGGTGCAACGTGAGAGCTACTATGGCGGTGGTGAGAAGACTGTGAACCAATATATGACTCAAATAAAGGAAGACCTAGCAAGCTTCACCCAAGATGATGCAAAAGAAATGCGCAAACGCATGATCAGCTACGGTCGCACAAATGGTATGACCAATGTATTTGGTGCGCAATACTCTTACGACTTCGATCAATGCTTGTTTATGCCTTCACAATTCACCGTTGGCTTGGAAAGATCTAGCGACAATTTGGAGGACAAGAGTGGTTATCGCAAGGCATTCATCAATCAGAAGGTGAACACCAACTCTCTCTACTTGCAAAATGAGTGGAAGAACGATATGTGGAGCTTCCTCCTCGGTGGTCGTCTCGACAAGCACAGCTTGGTGAAGAAAGCTATTTTCTCTCCACGTGCTAACTTGCGTTTCAACCCCACGAAAGACCTCGTGCTTCGTGCCAACTTTAGCTCTGGTTTCCGTGCTCCTCAAGTGTTTGATGAAGACTTGCACGTAGCCAACGCTGGTGGCGACTTGATTCTTATCGAAAACGATCCCAACCTCCACGAAGAACGCTCTAACAGCTTCAGCCTTTCTTCTGACTGGTACACTCACTTCGGAGCTTGGCAACTGAACCTTACTGCCGAAGGATTCTACACCGAACTTCACGATGCTTTCTCGCTCACTCAGAAATCAGAAACTGAAAAGGGCTCCTACAAAGAAATCGTGAATGTTCGCAGTAACTCTCAAGGTGCAAAGGTGATGGGTGTAAGTTTGGAAGGTCGCCTCACGCTTCCTAAGACATGGTCGCTCCAAATGGGTGTGACTTACCACAAGAACCAATGGAACAAGGCGCAAAAGTGGGATCTCGGTGATGCTTACGAAACTCGTCGCATGTATCGCACTCCTGACCTCTATGGTTATTTCATCTCAACCTTCAACGTCACCAAACAGCTTGACCTTACCTTCACGGGTAACTTCACAGGTAGCATGTTAGTGGGTCACAATATTCCCACAGAGGACGATGGTAAGACCTTGTCCAAGGATGCTTATCTTAATAAACTTTCTTCCAACATCAAGTATGACCGCGTACTCTCTGGTGAGGGTCAGACCAACAAACCCGGAGAAGTGGTTGGACCTCGCACTTTCAAGACACCATCTTTCTTCGAACTTGGTGTGAAAGCGCAATACTCTTTCCCCATCTACAAATACTATAAGGGACAAGTATTCGCTGGTGTGCAAAACATCTTCAACTCTTACCAAGATGACTTCGATCTCGGTTACAACCGCGACTCTGCTTACATCTATGGTCCAATGGCTCCACGTAGCTTCTACGCTGGTTTCCGTGTGAACTTCTAATCTATTTCACACCATATCTCACCGACCGCGACAAACATCGATTTGTTGCGGTCGGTTTTGTTGTACTGAACTCAGTATGCACGAATAAGTCCGACATTTCCTTGTGAAATGTCGGACTTATCATATTACGCTCCAATGAGCTTTTTAGTCAGTTCTTAGTGAGCTTCGAGCCAGTTGGTGCCTTCACCGCACTCTGCCACGAGAGGAACTTTCATTTGGAACGCGCGTTCCATTTCTTCTACCACCAATTGGCGCACTTGTTCCAATTCTGTGGGAGGAACGGAGAAGTTTAATTCGTCGTGCACTTGAAGAATCATTCGCGCCTTGAGTTGCTCTTTGCGCAAATGTCTGTCGATGGCAATCATGGCAAGTTTGATGATGTCGGCAGCCGTGCCTTGTATGGGCGCATTCACAGCATTTCGTTCAGCATATCCGCGCACCGTGGCATTACCTGCGTTGATGTCGGCAAGATAGCGACGGCGACCAAACTGCGTGGTGATGTATCCTGTTTCCTTGGCGCGCTCTATGCTTTCGTTCATGTATTCGCCCACTTTGGGATAAGTGGAGAAATAGTTTTCAATCAACTCTTTGGCTTCAGCGCGCGACACGCTCATTCTTTCGCTCAGTCCAAAGGCAGAGATGCCATAGATGATACCAAAATTGGCTGTTTTCGCTTTGCGACGCTCGTCTCTGTCCACCTCTTCTACGGTTTTGTGGAAAATGCGCGCAGCAGTAGCCGCGTGAATGTCCAATCCGCTGTTGAAGTCGGCCACCATATGTTCATCTTCGCTCAGATGCGCCATGATGCGCAACTCGATTTGTGAGTAGTCAGCACTGAAAAACACTTCACCAGATTCTGGCACAAAGGCACGGCGAATCTCACGACCATCTTCTCCTCTCACAGGAATGTTTTGGAGGTTGGGATTGGATGAGGATAAACGTCCGGTGGCCGTGACAGCTTGGTTAAACGAGGTATGAATGTGTCCCGTATCGGGGTTGATTAGTTTGGGTAATGCTTCAACATACGTGGAGAGCAATTTCTTCAAAGCGCGATGTTGTAAAATTTTCTCCACAATAGGGTGCTTATCTCTGAGCGTTTCCAACACTTCTTCCGAAGTCGAATATTGTCCCGTCTTGGTTTTCTTCACCTTCGCGGAAATTTGTAGTTCGTCAAAGAGCACTGCTCCCACTTGTTTGGGGGATGTGATGGTGAATTCGTGTCCTGCGAGCTCGTAGATTTCCGTTTCCAACTGTTGCATCCTTTCTGTGAAATTGCGTCCCGTTTCTTCGAGCGCAGCTGTGTCAAGGCACACGCCATTGCGCTCCATGCGAGCCAGCACAGGGAGGAGTGGCATTTCAATGTCGGTGAACACGGAAGTGACTTCATATTTTTCCATTTCTTGTTTCAAAATGGGATAAAGTCGGAGCGTCACATCGGCATCTTCACACGCGTAGTCCACAATTTCTTTCGGTTCGAGGTCTGCCATATTGCGCTGCGTGCGACCGCTACCGATGAGAGCTTCGATAGGAATGGTGCGATAGTGCAGATAGTTTTCGGCCAGCAAATCCATATTGTGGCGCTGTTCGGGTTGCACCACATAGTGTGCCAGCATTGTGTCAAACAGTTTTCCTTCGACCTCAATGCCATAGTGCGACAACACCAAAATGTCGTATTTGAGATTTTGTCCCACCTTCTCAATCGTAGTGCTTTCAAAGAAAGGACGGAAGATGTCCACCATACGTTGCGCCTTTTCCGTTTCACGTGAAACAGCTACATACCAAGCAGTTCCATTTTCCACAGCAAAGCTCATTCCCACCAATTTGGCGTTCATAGCGTCGATGGAAGTTGTTTCTGTGTCGAAAGCCACAAGAGGATATGTCAATAGTTTTCGGCATAATTCCTCTGCGTCTTCTTCTGTTTCAACGAGATGATATTGGTGAGGATGGTCGGCAAGTGAGTTGAGATTTTCTTGAAAATCGAACGAAAGTTCTCCGTTCTGTTCTGAAGCCGCCAACGCGGGTTGGGAAATGGGTTGAGAAAAGAGGTCGGGTTCTGCAGTTGATACAGCAGATGCACCGGACGAATTATTTGCAGCAGACGCAGAGGTTTCTCCATTGAGGCGGCGAATGAGGGTGCGAAATTCCAATTCTTCGTAGAGCGCCACCAAAGCCTCCTTGTTGGGTGCCTTGCGCTGCAAATCATCCCAAGTCACCTCGATGGGGACGTCTGTAACGATGGTTGCCAAAACCTTTGACTCGCGAATTTGTTGCACGTTTTCCTCCACTTTCTTCTTGAGTGCACCTTTCAGTTGGTCAGTGTGAGAGAGGAGCTCTTCGATGCTTCCAAAATCAGCCAGAAGTTTCACGGCAGTTTTTGCTCCCACTCCAGGACATCCTGGAATGTTATCGGCAGCATCTCCCATCAACCCTAGCAAATCGATGACTTGCAACGGATTTTCCACCTCAAACTTAGCCTTCACCTCTTCCACTCCCAGACGTTCATAGCCTTTTGCTCCCGATTGTGGACGAAGCATACTCACCCCAGGTTGCACCAATTGCGCATAGTCCTTGTCGGGAGTCACCATCACCACCTCTAGACCGTCTTTTGCGGCGCGATGAGCAAGGGTGCCAATAACATCGTCGGCTTCAAATCGTGGTACTTCCACCATAGCGACACCATAGACAGTCAGAAAATTTTTAATCACGGGAACAGCCCATCGGATGTCTTCAGGAGTTTCATCGCGTGTGGCTTTGTATTGAGGAAATTGTTCGTGACGAAAAGTGCCGCCTGGAGGATCGAAGGCGACCGCCACGAAGTCAGGATTTTCCTTGCGGAGCAATTCTTCGAGGGTATTGATAAAACCGAAAGCGGCTGAGGTATTTTGACCTTTGCTGTTGATGCGTGGCGAACGAATGAGTCCGTAATAGGCTCTAAAAATCAGTGCATAAGCATCGAGAAGCACGAGTTTCTGCATATTTCAAATAGTTTGAACTTCAAAAGTACGCAAAAGAATTGAGTAACTGCACTTTTTTTCGTATTTTTGTCCGATAATAGTACTATCCCCCTTGCATTTACTTTCCCAAGCCTTGGGGGAATATGGACATTTTCCTCACAAATTCTACTAGACGTCTGCCAATATGATAGAACTTGACCACATCAAACTTCCCATACTTGCCGAACTTGAACGCTACGTTGCACTGTTCGACGAGGTTCTCACGCACGATGAAGATTTTATGAATCAAGTGCTCTCTTATGTGCGCAGTAGAAAGGGTAAGATGATGCGTCCGATATTGGTGTTGCTCCTCGCTAAAGAGTTGGGAACTATCGAAGAACCTACTCTACGCAGTGCCGTAACCCTCGAATTACTCCACACTTCTTCGCTCATTCACGATGATGTGGTGGACGAAAGCGAAGAACGCCGAGGAAAAGCCAGTGTACGCCACGTCTACGACAACAAAATTGCAGTGCTTCTGGGCGACTATATGTTGGCACAAACCCTTGAGCAGTCGGCACTCACCAAGAGTGTGCGCGTGGTGGAAGCAGTGGCCCGTTTGGGAGCTACACTTGCTGAAGGAGAAATTTTGCAACTCACGGCAGTGCACAAAGAAACGATTTCGGAATCAGCTTATTATTCTATCATTACGCGAAAAACGGCATCGCTCTTTGAAGCCTGCGGAGCTTTGGCAGCCTTGTCTATGCAAGCCAGTGAGGAAGTATTGCAACAATATCGCCGTTTAGGCGAACTCATCGGTCTTTGTTTCCAAATTCGCGACGACATTTTCGACTATTACAATGATTCCACCATCGGTAAACCCAGTGGAAAGGATATGGCTGAAGGAAAACTCACTTTGCCTGTTATTGCTGCGCTGAAATTGTCTAATTCTGCCGAAGCCAACGAAATCGCGCTCCGTGTGAAACAAGGCGAATCTACGCAAGAAGAGCGCAAATGGCTCATCGACTTTGCCAAATCTCAAGGTGGCATTTCTTATGCTGAAGCCAAAATGGAAGAATTGAGCAACGAAGCGCGTCATATCGTGTCAAGTTTCTCCAATGAAATGGTGAAGACTTCGCTCCTTTCTTACATTGATTTAGTGGTAGGACGAAATTATTAACCCTACATTCTTACCCCCAATATTCAAGCGCAAAGCTTGTAAAGCACAGCACTTCTTACAGCGAAAATCATAAAAAGCGACCGCAGCAAAACATTAGTTTTGCCACGGTCGCTTTCTTGTATTATCTTGATTTTGCGCTAATGAATGATTTGGGTTTAAGCATCAGTGCGAGAAGCACGTTTGCGCGCATTGTGATCGAGGATAATCTTACGCATACGCATAGACTTAGGCGTCACCTCTACATATTCATCTTCGCGGATATATTCCAGCGCTTCTTCGAGAGAGAAGATGGTGGGAGGAATGATGCGCGCCTTGTCGTCAGCACCCGAAGCACGCATATTGGTGAGTTGCTTCGCCTTAGTCACGTTGATTACAAGGTCGTTTTCGTGGATATGTTCACCCACAATCTGACCTGCATAGACATCATCTTGGGGAGAAACGAAGAATTTACCACGATCTTGGAGCTTATCGATGGCATAAGCAAAGGCAGTGCCGCCTTCGAGTGCAATCATCGAACCATTGCTGCGACGATCGATCTCACCTTTGAAGGGTTGATATTCCTTGAAACGGTGCGCCATAATCGCTTCACCTTGTGATGCCGTGAGCACGTTGGTGCGCAAACCAATGATGCCGCGTGAGGGAATCATAAATTCGATGTCCACACGCTCACCTAGGTTGTGCATCGCCACCATCTCACCCTTGCGGCGCGTCACCATATCGATCATCTTAGAAGCGAACTCTTCGGGCACGTTAATCATAAGTTCTTCGATAGGTTCGTGACGCGCGCCCTCCACTTCGTGATAAATCACCTGAGGTTGTCCCACTTGCAATTCGTAACCTTCGCGACGCATCGTTTCTACAAGCACAGAAAGGTGCAACACACCGCGCCCTGAAACAATCCAGCGGTCGGTGTCAGTGCCTTGTTCCACACGAAGAGCCAAATCCTTTTGGAGTTCTTTCTCCAAACGTTCATTGATGTGACGAGAAGTGCAGAACTTACCTTCCTTACCAAAGAAAGGCGAATCGTTGATGGCAAAAAGCATCGACATCGTAGGTTCGTCAATGGCAATAGTGGGGAGCGGTTCTGGATTTTCAAAGTCCGTGATGGTGTCGCCAATCTCAAACTTTTCCAGACCAATCACCGCACAAATGTCACCACTCGACACAGCAGTAGCCTTTTGGCGTCCCATACCCTCAAAGGTTTGGAGTTCCTTGATTTTGGTCTTTTCCATCGTTCCATCGCGGTGTGCAATGGTGATGTTCATACCCTCGGTGATGGTGCCACGATGCACACGACCGATAGCGATACGCCCTGTGTAGTTAGAATAGTCGAGCGAAGTGATGAGCAACTGAGGAGTACCTTCTAGTCGTTCGGGAGCAGGGATTTTTTCGAGAATTGTGTCGAGCAGATAGTCAATGTTGTCGGTTGGTTTTGACCAATCTTCCCCCATCCAGTTGTTTTTTGCAGAACCATATACCACAGGGAAGTTGAGTTGTTCCTCTGTGCCTCCAAGTTCAAACATCAAATCAAACACCATTTCGTGCACCTCTTCAGGGCGGCAGTTAGGTTTGTCCACCTTGTTCACCACCACAATAGGTTTAAGTCCGATTTGAAGTGCCTTTTGCAACACAAAACGCGTTTGGGGCATCGGTCCTTCAAAGGCATCAACGAGAAGGATGCAGCCATCGGCCATATTTAGCACACGCTCCACCTCACCACCAAAGTCGGAGTGACCTGGAGTGTCGATGATGTTGATTTTGGTGTCTTTGTAGTTGATAGACACGTTTTTAGAAAGGATGGTGATACCACGTTCACGTTCGAGGTCGTTATTGTCGAGCATAAGTTCGCCCGTCTGCTGGTTGGCGCGGAAAAGATTGCCAGCCAGGAGCATTTTGTCCACGAGGGTTGTCTTACCGTGGTCTACGTGAGCAATGATGGCGATGTTGCGAATGTCTTGCATAAGTGATGTTATATTGAAAAGAGCCAAAGGCCTAAATCTGTTTACCGAATGCCAGTGAAGTGAAAAGGCTTACAAAATTACGAAATTCGACTGCGTTGCGCAAATAATATGTGGTGTTTTAGACATAACGCAAAAGTTCAGTCGTAAAACACCACATAGACCCGACAAAATGAAGAGATTAGCGCACCTCTTTTATCCCAAGATGATTTTTTAGAGAGTGAGAATATTGCGCTGCAAATCTGCTGGTGCACCATAATTCTCCACGATAGTGCGATATTGTTGCATCTCCTCGGGAGAAAGTTGGAGTTCAACATCATTTCCCTCTCGATTAATCAGAGAAATCACCGATTCTGCCGTCACTTGATGCACATCTACATTGATTTTGAACACCGCTGTTGAGGGGAGCGGAGCCTCCATCACCTCGTGGCTCTCCATCACACGGAATATCAACCCCACCTTCGCGAGTCTTTGCAATTCTGCACCGGTAAATTCTGTTGAGATAGATAATGTTTTTGCCCATTCTTTCACCGTGAGCGGAGAAGCATTGTCCACAAATCTGCGCGCCATCATCGCCATAATGCGCAGCGCAACAAGATTATGTGACTGAGCGTTGTAAGTTTTTTCGTCAAACAAATCGTCATCGTGTTCTGTGGCTTGCGCTGCCCGACACAGCAACACGCCCGTTAGCACAATTGTCCACGTGGCATATACCCACGCCATTAAGAGCGGAAGCACCGCAAACGAGCCATACACAGCGTTGTAACTGCTCAAAAACATCTGTCCTTTGATGTAAAACTCCTGCACAAGGCTAAACAAGAAACCCGAAATGAGCGCAGGCCACACAATGTGGCGAAATTCCACTTTGAGCAAGGGGATAAAGCGAAACATAGCTCCCAACACTGCACTAAACACCAGTGATTTGAGGATGAACACCAACAAAGGCATTGTGGTGTCTACCAATACGTGATGGGGTAAATAGTTGAGCAACTGGAGGATAAACACCCACACACCGCTCAAAAAGAAGATGGAAAAAGCCAGAAAAACAATGAGTCCAAGATAGGAGAGAGAAAAACCAAACAGACTCCTCGAAGTGTTGATGCCCCACATCGCATTAAATCGTCGTTCAATGTTATTCACCAGCGAAACAATGGTAAAAGCCAACACAAAACCACTGACACCCACCATCACATCATCGTGTGTGCGTGCTATGTAGGAATTGGCAAACTCCATCAGTTGTCCGATCACATCGTCAGAAGTGTTGAGATTTTGACGCAATTGCAACTCTATGTAGTCTTGCATTCCAAAACCTCTACCCAGTGCCAACACCAGAGCCAGAAGCGGCACCACTGACAACACTGTGCTATAGGTGAGTGCAGCCACGTGCGTGAAAATGTCTTGTGTCTTTGTGCCTTTTGCCACATGCAACAACATTCTTGTCCACCGCCATTGAAGCACTTCGTGCCACATTGCTAGGCATTTTTCTTTGTCTATTTTCATTGCTCTTTCAGGTCTTTCTTCTATTGTTGTCTACTTTACTGTTAAGTGCCCCAAGAGGAGCGGTCTAGGTTGCGATAGCTCACTGCCTCGGCGATGTGTTGCCGTTGCACTTTGTCGCTATCCTCTAAATCGGCAATGGTACGCGCCACTTTCAATACACGTTCGTAGGCGCGTGCAGAGAGTCCCAAGCGGTCGAGTGCGAGAGAAAGCGCATCTTGGGCTGCTTCGTCGAGCACCACAAGTTCTTGCAATTGTCGCGCACTCATTTGCGCATTGCAGTGCACCCCCGGACTGTTGACAAAGCGTTCACGCTGGCGTTCGCGTGCAGCCATCACCCTTGCACGAATGTTGGCAGAAGGTTCACCCTCAGGCGCATTGGTGAGTTCTTTCACGGGCACGGGCACCACCTCCACTTGCAAATCTATGCGGTCTAACAGCGGCCCACTGATGCGACTGAGATAGCGTTGCACCTGAGCTGGTGTGCAAGTGCACTCGTGCGAAGGGTCGTTGTAGTAGCCACAAGGACAAGGATTCATTGCCGCCACCAGCATAAAGGAGCAAGGCAAAGTCACGTTGTAGCGCGCTCGCGAAATGGTGATTACTCGATCTTCCAGCGGTTGTCGCATTGTTTCGAGCGCATTTTTGGTGTAGTGGGGAAATTCATCTAAAAACAAGATGCCATTGTGCGCCAAACTGATTTCTCCGGGCTGCATACTGGCTCCACCGCCAATGAGTGCCACGTCTGAAATGGTGTGGTGGGGAGAACGAAACGGACGAGTAGAAATGAGTGTTGCTCCTCTTTCTAATTTTCCGGCAATGGAATGTATTTGTGTAGTCTCCAAACTCTCTGCCAGTGTGAGCGGAGGGAGAATCGAAGGCAAACGCTTCGCCATCATACTCTTACCACAGCCTGGACTGCCCACAAGCAACAGATTGTGTCCGCCGGCAGCTGCCACTTCAAAAGCGCGCTTCACGGCAGGTTGGCCTTTCACTTCACTGAAATCGTAGGGAAAATCGGTTTGCGAAGCATAAAATTCCGCACGCGTGTCCACCTCTGTGGGCTGCAATTCTTGCGTGCCATCGAGGTGTTGCATCACATCGCGCAGTTTGCTTGCTCCATACACCTTCAGTTGATTCACCACCGCAGCCTCGCGTGCATTCTCTGTTGGCACAATCAGGGCTTCATATCCCAACTTACGCGCTAAAATGGCGGCAGGCAATACGCCACGCACCGGACGCAAATCGCCATCTAAGCCCAATTCTCCGAGAAACATATAGCGATTCAACACATCGGGAGGAAATTTCGCTTGTTCGAATGCGTGCAACAAGCCCACAGCCAAAGGCAAATCGTAGCCACTACCTTCTTTTTTCACATCGGCAGGCGCGAAATTCACCGCCACATCTGCTGCTCCACGTGCGTTGTATCCGCTGTTTTCCATTGCCGAGCGCACACGCGTTTTGCTCTCCTTCACCGCACTGTCGGGCAAACCTACCATAACGTAGAGCGCATCTCGCGGTTGACTAAAAGGGGTCACATTGATTTCGATGAGCACCCGACTAGCATCGAGACCATTGATGGCTATGGTGTGAACTGTGGAGAGCATAGTTTGAGATTTTTGAGGTGAAACAAGGAGTAATAAGAGGATTAAAACAAGGAGGAAGGGGAGTGAAACAAGAAAGAAAGGGGGTGAAATAAGGAGGGAAGGGAGTGAAATAGACTTTACATATCTGTTCTTAGGAGATATTGAAAAAGGCTATTCCATCACGGGACTATCATAGTCCGAGGGCGCGCCATTGTCGCACAAATTCCCACATCACCACACCGGCAGCCACACTCACATTCATCGAGTGTTTGGTGCCCATTTGTGGAATTTCGATGACGAGGTCGGAAGCATCCACCACGTCTTGCGCCACACCGTGCACTTCGTGCCCCATCACAAGCGCGTAACGTTGCGCACTGTCGAGTTCAAAGTCTGTGAGGAGTGTCGATCTGTGGCATTGTTCCACAGAAGCCACCACATATCCCTCTGCTTTGAGTGCAGCAACGGCTTCGGATGTGGTCGAAAAATATCGCCAATCCACCGACTCTTCCGCACCGAGTGCCGTTTTGTGAATATCCACTGAAGGGGGTGTTGCGGTGATGCCACAAAGCCACACACCAGCGAGTCGAAAAGCATCGGCAGTGCGAAAAATACTTCCTACATTATGAACGCTGCGCACATTGTCGAGCACAACGATGAGGGGAAGTTTCTCTGCTGCTTTGAAAGCCGCCACATCCAGGCGGTTCATTTCTTCGATTTGTAGTTTTTGTGGCATAGCGTGCTAAATATCAAGGGGAAAGATCTAATGATTCGATTTGGGTCAAAGCAAAGTTACGGAATGCGCCACAACTGACCAAGTGTACGTGCAATAAATCCCGCAAAAGCCTGCAAACTAGTTTTGTTGAGAATAAGTTTCAGATGAAGGGGTGGCTATTTTCTCCAAAGGAATGGGTTATTTCCGTCCAAAGTCGGCAGGGATTTCGCCCCATTCGCGCGTTTCCCACTTCAAAATACGGGTGGTGACGCGACGCGCTTTGAGCCATTGTTCGGCACGCGCTATCATATCAAACAAAGGGGCGGTGCGTTCGTTTTTTTCAAGAGTGGTTTTGCACTGCTTGCGGCGCACCCAACTGATGGCGGTGCGACTATCACTATAAATGGTGATGCCTTTGAGTCCTTGTTTCTCTATCAGCGCGAGAGCGTGAACAATGGCGAGAAATTCGCCTATATTGTTTGTGCCCAACACTGGACCATAGTGAAAAATCTCCTCTCCTGTGCCGAGATAGATGCCACGATATTCCATAGGGCCGGGATTTTTGGCACAAGCGGCATCGACCACCATCGAAGCAAAACCAACCTTTTCCAGCACATCAGGCGAGGGCATGAGAATGGGACGCTCTTTTGGGGAGTGTGGAGAGAGGGCAGCAAGTGAATGATGAGATTTGCTTGTTGCACCTTGCGCTTGATTTTCCTCCACCTTTTGACCGATGTGTTGCTCTGGAGCTTCTTGAAAGGCTTGTTCGGCTGCATCGCGTGAGGAGAAAGCTTTATAGCGTGCATTGGGAAAACCTTTCACTTGTTGGGCACAATCATTCCAATTGTCATAAACACCAGGT
Organism: Prevotellaceae bacterium; assembly: GCA_905371275.1. Lineage (GTDB taxonomy): Bacteria > Bacteroidota > Bacteroidia > Bacteroidales > Bacteroidaceae > Alloprevotella. The sequence goes on along the minus strand of CAJPLH010000005.1, from coordinate 4,714 downwards.
TGAAAACCTTGCCAAACAACATAGAACTTGGGCTTTTTCGACATAATAAATTCAGAAGATGATGCGAAAAGGAGATGCTGCAAAAACACGTTTTGCAACACCTCCATAGATGAAAAAAATAGTGGGGCTGCACTCAGCACTACATGCGCTCAGGCATTTCGATGCCGAGGAGTTCCATGCCAAGACGCACCACCTTCGCCACGTTGCGAGAGAGGATGAGACGGAAATTGCGCTTCGCTGCATCTTCTTCACGGAGAATTTGGAATTCGTGGTAGAATTGGTTGTAGAGTTTCACCAATTCATAGCAGTAGTTGGCAATGCCCGAAGGAGAATAGTCTTCGCCAGCAGCTTCTACCACACCGCGGAAATCGGCCAAACGCTGAATAATTTCTTCTTCCTTCGTAGAGATTTCCACATCAGTGGGCAATGCTTCGGTGAGAGTGATGCCAGCATCTTGTGCTTTGCGGAGGATGGAGCGGATGCGAGCGTAGGTATATTGGATGAAAGGACCTGTGTTGCCGTTGAAGTCGATGGATTCTTCAGGATTGAACACCATATTCTTACGCGCATCGACCTTGAGGAGGAAGTATTTGAGTGCGCCAAGACCTACGATGCGCGCTACTTCTTGCTTTTCGGCTTCGCTCATGTCGGTGTTTTTGCCAGCTTCGTCCATGGTGCGACGAGCTTGTTCCACCATGCCTTCTACCAAATCGTCTGCGTCTACCACTGTACCTTCACGACTCTTCATTTTGCCGTTGGGGAGTTCGACCATACCATAAGAGAAGTGCACGAGGCTCTTACCCCATTCGAATCCGAGACGGTCGAGGAGGAGAGAAAGGACTTGGAAGTGATAGTTTTGCTCATTGCCCACCACATAGACCATCTTGTTGATGGGATAGTCGCGGAAACGGAGCTTAGCAGTACCGATGTCTTGGGTCATGTAGACAGAAGTGCCGTCAGCGCGGAGGAGGAGTTTTTCATCCAAACCTTCTTTGGTGAAGTCTGCCCACACCGAACCATCTTCGCGGCGATAGAACAGACCTTTGGCGAGACCTTCTTCTACCTTTTCCTTCCCTTCGAGGTAGGTGTCAGATTCGTAATAGATTTTGTCGAACGACACACCGAGGGCTTTGTAGGTTTCGTCAAAACCAGCATACACCCATTCGTTCATCTTGCGCCAAAGACCACGCACTTCTTCGTCGCCTTGTTCCCACTTGCGGAGCATCTCGCGAGCTTCTACCATCAAGGGAACTTCAGCTTTGGCGCGTGTTTCAGCTTCTTCTTCGCCTACACCTTGAGCGATGAGTTGAGCCTTAAGCTCAGCCACTTCTGCGCGATAGTGTTGGTCGAAAGCCACATAGTAATCGCCTACCAAGTGGTCGCCTTTCTTACCCGAGGTTTCGGGAGTTTCTCCGTTGCCATATTTGAGCCAAGCGAGCATAGACTTGCAGATGTGGATGCCACGGTCGTTGACAATGTTGGTTTTCACCACACGCTGGTTGTTGGCTTCTGCAATCTTCGAAACAGCCCATCCGAGGAGGTTGTTGCGCACGTGACCAAGGTGGAGCGGTTTGTTGGTGTTGGGGGAAGAATATTCCACCATGGTGAGAGGACTTTCTGCAGTGGGGAGCTGAAGTCCGTAGTGTGCATCGGCATCGATTGTTGCGAGGAGCTGTAACCATTGAGCTGGTGCTATGACCAGATTAAGGAATCCCTTAACGGTGTTGAAAGCTGCAACGAGGTCGGTGTTAGCCATGAGCCATTGTGCAATGTCTTCTCCTGTTTCTTCAGGCTTTTTCTTAGAAATGCGCAAGAAGGGGAAGGTGACCACGGTGAGATGACCTTCAAAGTCAGGGCGCGTCTTTTGCACCTGCACTTGATCGGCAGTGATGTCAGTGTCGTAGAGGGCTTTGATGGCCTTGACTACGGCAGCAGTAAGCAATTTTTCGATGTTCATTGTATATGAATCTTTTGTTTGTCTATTGGTTATCCTTGTTATCTTTCCACACAAAAGTGGCGGAAATGGGTTGGTGATCTGAATAAGGGGCTTCTTCGTCAACTTTAGCCTGAATGGGCTCGAAATCTTTGGAACAAAAGATGTGGTCGATGCGCACTCTGATGGCGTTGCGACGGAAGGTGAATCCAAAACCTTGACCGGCTTCGCGGAAAGCATCGGTGAGTCCTAAACCTGCCACACGATAGCGTGTGTAGGAAACGGGGGTATCGTTGAAATCTCCGCAAAGAATGACGGGTTTGTCTTTATGTTTTGCCAAATAGTCTTCCACAGCATCGACCATTTCAGAGCGTTCCGTGGCACTGTGGGCTATTTTTGCAAACAATGTCTTGGTGTTGTTCCACTGACTGCGCTTGTCTTCTGTGGAGCGTCCGTGCATCATATCAGTGTAGCCATCGAGTGTGGGTCCCGACAAGAGGTTGGAACGGAAATGGCAATTGACGACAATGAGTTCTCCGCGTGGATGCTGCAAGCGATAGCCGTAGATGGCATTGCCAGGATAGGCAACAATGAGTTTTTGTTCGAGAACGGGATAGGCACTAATGATGCCTACCACTTCTTCTTGCGTTCCCTCATAACTCAAATAGTGTGTTGGTGTTTGGGCAAAACGGTTTTCTATCTTCTTGAGATTGTTAGGATCGGCTTCTCCTTCTTGAAAACAGATGATGTCGGCGTGCTGGTCAATGAGATAGCGCATCAATTCATCTTGTTGATTAAACCCTCTTCCAAAAAAATAACTGTTGTAGCTCACCACTTTGAGTTGATGGGGATGAACTGTTGTGGTTGTGTTGTCGAGAAAGGGATGGATGGGACAATAGGTGTAGATGCGCTGTGCGCAAACGCCCAGTCCTACTAATCCCAATAACCACGTTTTGCGCGGCACAAAGAGCAGTCCTATCACCCAAAAGAAGAGCGTGCCGAAGAGAAAGACGGGAAAGGCTAAACCCAACAGTGCTGCCCACTTGAAAAGACGTGGATCAATGTAGACACTAACAGCAGAAATCCACAATCCCAAGATGGAGATGCCTAATGCACCAGAGATGAGCATGCCAAAGAAGCGCGCCACAGGAGATTGTGTGGGCGATTCTTTCCATAATTTCTGGAGTTTTGACTGTAACTGCATATAGTGAATAAGGGTGTCTAGTCTATTTTTCAACAAACAAGACAAAGTGTACAGAAATGAATGAGGATTTTATCGTCTACTGTTGTTGAACAATTCCTTTTTTTCTTCTTCAGTGAGCGAAGCATATCCAGAACGTCGCACCTTTTCTAAGATTTTGTCGATTTTTTCTCGCTGAGCGCGTCGTTGTGCATTGTAGGCTTGGTCGGCATTTGAGGGTGCTTGTGCAGAAGCATTGTTGTTTTGCTGCCGTCTAAATCCGTTGGTGGAAGAGGAGTTCGCAGAAGAGAATAGATTTTTGAAGAAATTTTCGAGCGATGCACCGAAGGCTTCAAAGGCCATTCTGATTTGTTGCAATAAACCTCTCTTTTTGTTGGCATCATTTCCGTTGTATCCTCTATTAGTTTGTGCACTCTGATAGTTGTTCCACCCTTGAAAAGCAGATTGACTTCTGGTGTTTTGCTTGCGCCAATAGCGGAAGAGGAACCATCCAAAAAGCATCCCTCCGAGGTGAGCAAAGTGCGCCACGTTTCCGTTGGAAGTGAAAGCAGAATAGGCTTCGATGACAGCATATCCTATGACAAAGTATTTGGCTTTCATCGGGATGGGAGGAATGAGGAGCATGATGCGCTGGTTGGGGAAAGTCATGCCGAAGGCCAGAAGCACCCCATAGCAAGCACCACTCGCTCCGATGGTGACCCATTGATCGAGGAAACTACTCATAGGAATAATGTGGCCATTGACATTGGCAGCATCATATTGCGCCATTCCTGTGAAGTAGTATTCTCCAAATTGCCACAACTCTTGACAGAAAGCTGCACCTATGCCACAGACAAGATAGTAGATGATGAAGCGTTTTTGTCCCATAGTTTCCTCTATGATGCGTCCAAACATCCACAAACTAAACATATTGAACAATACGTGACTCCACGAAGCGTGCAGAAACATATAGGTGAGTGGTTGGTAGATGCGAAAAGCTGGAGCTAACACAAAGTGCAGTCCGAAGAGTTCCGTAAGCACATCTCCATAGCGCACGGAAATCACCTGTTGCACCATAAAGAGAATGATGTTGATGAAGAGGAGATTGCGCGTGATGGGGGGGATATTTTTGAACATAGAGAGAAAATAGAGGCTACGATTTTAAAATCCTTCTAGAGAGGTTCTGACTTTTCGGAGTTTTTTATTCAACTTCCCGAGAAATAAAACTGATTTTCTGGGAATTAAGTCTTCTTTTCCGTGAGTTTTCTTCAAACTGTGGGAGGGTTCAAAAGGTTTTCTCACAAAAATGACATCGCTCGCGAGGCACTTCCACAAAGGTGAGAGTGCAACTCGCGAGAACGTCTATGGAGAAATAAATAATCTCAAATCGGTCATTAGACCGTTATAGTGAATTCGTTAAATCCTAAGCAAGGATTAGAATTCAAACTTTTCGATTTTGAGAAGACCGAAAGATTTGAGTTGAGCAACGTAAGTGTTGAACTCTTCGCTAGCTGCGTGTGCTTCAAGATCAGCAGTAGTAGCCCACGTTTCGCAGAACATAAAGACATCACTGCGAGTGCCGCTTTCAAACACATCGTAAG